>NZ_QODJ01000032.1:0-72529 GCF_009935965.1 Pseudomonas sp. L13 | reverse complement strand
CCACGAATTCAAGCCTGCGTTCGGCCAGCGTGGTTTAACGGGGCGCCTAAGATCAAGATCACAAGCAGATCAAGAGCAGATCAAGAGCAGATCAAGAGCGGCTCGCTTCACATCGTGGTGACGTGGGAGAAAAGTGGCCTACTCAGTGCATCTTGCTATGGTCCATCTTGCTATGGTCCATGCCATCCAAGCCACGCGCCGTTGCCTTCACTTCGACGGCCTGCTTTTCACCCTTGGCATCTTGCACCGTCAGGGTCAGCGGCACCTCGTCGCCCTCCTTGATCTGGGCGGTCAGGCCCATCAGCATCACGTGGTAGCCGTTCGGGTCGAGCTTGACGGCTTTACCTGCCGGCAGGGCCACCGAATCCACCGGGCCCATGCGCATCACGTCGTCCTTCATGCTCATCTCATGAATCTGCACGTCCTTGGCCACTGGCGAAGCGACGCTCAGCAGTTTGCTGTCGCTGTCGGCGGTGAGGGTCATGAAGGCACCGCTGGAGGGCTGACCCGGTACGGAGGCGCGCACCCAGGCGTCGGTCACTTGTACTTGTACTTGGGCGCTGGCGTGGGCGGCGAGGCCCAGCAGGGTGAGGCCGAGGGTGAGACGCTTGAGGTGTTGAACGGCAGTCATTAGCAGACCTCCATGACGGTGAGCAGGTCTTCTGCGCACTCTTGAGCGGTAAGGGATGCCTGCAAGCCAAGGCGCAGGTTGCCACGGGTGTCGAACACGAAACTGGTGGCGGTGTGGGAAAGGGTATAGGTATCGCCGGCGGGGATCTTTTCATAAAAGATCCCGAACTCCTTGGCGGCCACGGCGATTTCTTCCGGGGTGCCGTAGAGCGCTTCGAAACTGGGGTCGAAGGCCTTGACGTAATTGTTGAGAATCTCGGGGGTGTCACGCTCGGGGTCCAGGGTGATAAACACCACCTGCATGATCTTGCCATCGCGGCCCATCAGTTTCTTGGCCTGGGCGGCGCGGGCCAGGGCGGTCGGGCAGACCGCCGGGCACTGGGTGAAGCCGAAGAACACCACCGGCATCAGGCCGCGGTACGAGCTCAGGGTGACGGTTTCGCCGTCGGTGTTCTTAAGCTTGAAGGTGCGGCCCATGATCTTGTCACTGAGGTCCTTGCCGTACTTGAAGTTCAGCTTGGGGCTGTAGTCACAGCCGCCCAGCAGGCTGCCCAGGCCCAACAGGCCCATGCCGGTCAGCACTTTGCGGCGGGTGAATAACGTACTCATCAACTGTGCATCCTGTGAAACGCCTGCAAGGCAGTAGAGCTGCCCCACCAGGCTTTGAAAAGGAGTAACGAGAAGGGTGCAGAGTCTAGCAACCCTGGCCCGTGCGCGTAATCTGCGACGTTCTGCCACAGGGGCGCGGCCCATTTCGTGCTTTTGTGGCTTCGGTGGTAGAGTCGCCGCCATGAAATTGCGCCACTCTGACCGCTCACTGATCGCCTGGGCCCTGTACTTCTGCGTGCTGATGAACCTGTTCGCCTGCGGTTTGGGGCATGGTCAGATGATGGGCCAGCAGCTCAACGGCATCGGCGGGCTGTTCTGTTCGGTGGATGGCGGCCAGTCGCCCATTTCCGACAAAGGGTTGGCAAACCCGTCTTCCAGCAACATCTCGAACTACTTTGCCTGCCCAGTGTGCAACGCGGTTACCGTCGCCCTGGTGTTCCTGATCGGCCTGACCTGGCTGCTCGGTCTTACGCAAACCCCACGTGTCGCCCATGAACGGCGCAACAAGGCGCCGCCGCGGTATTCCTGGCCCTCGGCCAACCCGCGCGCTTCTCCCGCATCCTGACGTGTGCCTTGGGCTTCCTGTCATCAGGAGGCATTCTCTCGTCACGATGGTGAGTACGTTTTATGAACCCTCAATTGCCTGCCGGCGCCAGCCGCCTGGTCAGCAAGGCGTCGCGGCGCCTGCGTGCGCAGCCGACGCTGCCTGACTACCCGAGCAATTCGCGCTGTTTCGTGCACCTGGATGCACGGCTGCTGCCTCACTGGCATACCTTGTTCGACATCTGCCCGGCGCTGCTCAGGCTCGACCCACCGGAGGGCCTGAACCTGTTTCGCGCCTTCATGACCTGGGCCTATCGCAACCAGCCACCGCTGGACTGGACCTACCATCTGAACGTATGCCGCTGGTTACTGAGTTCGGCGTACCGCACGCAGATCGATGAGGAACCGATCGAAGCCTTCATGGCCGCCGCGGCCGCGCGTTGGGTGCTCACCGACGACAGCCCGTCGGCAGGCATTGTCCTGAACTGGCGCGGCTGGACCCTGTTCGACTGGAAGGGCCACCCTTCGATAGCCACGCAGCAACCGGCATTGCCGCCGCCCGCCTGGGATTTCGCCTGGTGCCCATTGAATGCGCAAGGCACCTTCAGCGGCTGGCTGTCGGTGCCATGAAACGCCGAATCTGATAGCGAACCGAGGGCCGTCACGCCGCCAGGGGTTTTCTCGCCATGGTCTTTTTGTGCGCGGCCTTCATCGCTTCCATCTCAGCCCCCAGCTCCTCGAGAAGGGCTTTACCCAAGAGCTTTTTAGCTTGTGGGAACATCTCGGTTTCTTCTTCTTCGATATGGTGCTCAAGCAGTTCCTTGACCACTTTGACGCGACCGGAAAACTCGGTGGACGATGGGTCGGTTTTCTTCAAGTCCGGCAGTACCAGCGAGTCGACGGTACGGTGCTCCTCCTTGGCTTCGTGGTACATGATGTCCTGCTCCTTGCCCCCGGCTTTTCTGAACGCGGGGTAGAGGATCTCTTCTTCAAGTTGGGTGTGCAGGGTGATTTCCATTTCGAGTTTTGCCAGCAACTCGGTACGTTTTTTTACCCCGCGTTCAGTGGATTCGCTCAACTGGGTCAGAAGGGTCTTGACGCGTTCATGGTCGGCTTTCAGAAGATCGATGGCATTCATAGGTAACCTCACGGAGGGTATGCGGGCGTGTCGAAGTGCACGCCTGGTGGTGAGGGGCGTTGCATTAGGCGTACCAATTTTCATGATATAAAAATGTGTTTTAAATCAATTAGTTGAGTTTGCCTATGCGCTTTGCTGTCGTGCAGCTTGCATGGTCGGGTTGCGGCGACATTGCACAACGCCCAACCGGCGCTGACGCTCCAGCGCAACGGCGCAGGCCTTAAAGCGTGGCTTGAAAATCCAATGGAACCCTTGGCGCATCTGCTTGACCTAACGCTTAGACTTCAGGAGGTGAATTATGCAAATAGAGTATATCTGGATCGTATTGGCGGTGATTCTGCTGCTCTTGGAACTCTGGGCGATCAATATCGTTTTGCGCAGCACTGGCGGATGGGAGACCAAGGGGTTGTGGGTGGTGGTGCTGGTGTTCGTGCCGTTGCTGGGGTTGATTGCATGGGCGATGTTCGGGCCCAAGCGTGAGATGGCGCAGCAGCGTAAGAGCTGAAGTGGTGAGTGATAAAAAACAGGCGCCCATGGGGCGCCTGTTTTCATTGCGGTAAACCGATCAGCCGCCGACGGCCTTGGCAATCGCCTCATTGAACGCCGGTAGATCGTCCGGCATGCGCGAGGTAATCAAGGTCCAGCCATTGGCCTGGCACTCTTTAACCTCGGCATCCACCACGCTGGCAGCGCCGGCGTTTTCAAGGTCGATGCGCACGCTTTTATAGGCGGTCAGGGTTTTGCCCTTGACCACCCCGGCGTCGATCAGCGTCCATGGCCCGTGGCAGATCGCTGCGATGGTCTTGCCGGCCTGCACGAATTCATTGATCAAGCGCAGCGCGGCGGCATCCTGGCGCAGTGTATCGGCATTCACCGTGCCGCCCGGGATGACCAGCGCATCGAAGTCGGCGCTGAGCACATCCGACAGCTGCACGTCTGATTCCACGGTCTGGTCTTTTTCCGTGTCGCCGACAAATGTCTGGGTGGTGCCGCCTTTGCTGGAGGCGTGCGTCACGGTCGCGCCGTAGCCACGCAGTGTCTCCAGCGGCTTGAGCAGCTCGTCGCGCTCGATACCGGTGTTGGAGGTGATGACGAGGATGTGCTTGCCGTTGAGTTGCGAGCTCATGGTCGAGTGTCTCCTTAAGTCATGGATCGATTAATGGGCGTATTTGGTTTGCAGTTCCTTGGCCATTTTCAGGTGGGCTTCAAGGGTGGGCAGGGTCTTGGTGGCGAAGGCTTTCAGCTCGGGATTGTCCGAGGAGGCTGCTTCTTTCTTGAACAGTTCGACGGTTTTTTCATGGGCCGCCACCTGGTTGTTGGCGTAGGCCTTGTCGAAGGATTCATCGCGCATTTCCAGAATGGCTTTCTTCGCCTGGTCGGTAAGCGCGGCGTCATCGGGGACTTCGATATCGAGTTTTTTCGCCAGGGTCATCAATTCCTGATTGGCTTTGGTGTGGTCGGTTACCATATGCTGGGCGAAGGTCTTCACGTCCGCCGAGCTGCTTTTTTCCAGGGCCAGTTTGCCCGCTTCCACCTCGGTGATACCGCCCTCGGCGGCGTTGTCGACAAAGTCATTGGAGGTCGCCGCCATCGCGGTGGACATCGAGCCTGCAATCAGCATGAAGGTAAGGCCCATCGGTTTCATCAGTCGAGTTTTCATGGTGTCTCTCCTTGGAAATGGCGGGATGCCGTTACCTGACTGTTGAATGGAGAGGGGCGTAAAAGGTTTAAAATTTTTTGCGCTTTTTTGCCCAGTGGTGAGGGAGGGCAATTGACTTGAACCAATCCGGATTCGCAGGGTTCTGCTGCACAGGGCCGTCATCTCAGCGGCCCGCCATTGCCAGGAGGATTGCACTGTGACCGTTCATAAGACCACCGATAAAACCCCCGACCCCATCAGCTCTGAAGACGCGCAAAAAGGTAATGCCGAAGCCACCAAAGGGCAGACGCTTGAACCAGCCAATCCCAAGACCGAAACCATCGACAAAGTCGTGACGCCGACCTCGATCAAGGACATTGAACGGCAAACGGATGCAATCAATGAGAAGCTCAACAACGGGCGTTGAACCTGCTGAGTTGATCGTTGGCGAGGGAGCTTGCTCCCGTGGCGGCTTGAAAGCTGCCACTGCTGCTTTGTTATAAATAAATATAATAATTAGCTTAGATTAAAATGTGCTTTTTATTATCTATGACCATCCCCTAGTCTTGCCTGGAAGTCCCCTTAGGCCATCCAGGAAGATTTGCCATGAGCAGCGTCACGCCGATTTCCAGTGTTTCCAGCAATGTGCGCCAGCGGGTCACGCCGCAAGAATGGGAGGTGCGGGTCAAGCTGGCCGCGGCCTACCGACTGGCGGCGTTGTACAAGTGGACCGACCATATCTACACGCATTTCTCGGCGCGGGTGCCAGGGCCCGAGGCGCATTTCCTGATCAATGCTTTTGGGCTGTTGTTCGACGAAATCAGCGCTTCCAACCTAGTCAAAGTCGATCTGGACGGCACCATCGTCGATGACCCCACGGGCCTGGGGATCAACTACGCCGGCTATGTGATCCACAGCGCCATCCACGGTGCACGCCATGACTTGCAAGCGGTGCTGCACACCCACACCCGCGACGGTATAGCGGTGTCGGCGCAGAAGCACGGGTTGTTGCCGATCTCACAGCACGCTATCGCGTTCTCGGGGCGTGTGGCTTACCACGGTTACGAGGGCGTGGCCCTGGACCTGGATGAGCGTGAACGGCTGGTGGCGGATCTGGGCGACAAGAGTGTGATGATCCTGCGTAACCACGGCTTGTTGACGGGCGGCGTCAGCGTCGAGCATGCCTTCCAGCAACTGCAAAGCCTGGAGCGAGCGTGCAACATCCAGATCGCGGCACAGGCGGCGGGGAATGCCGAGTTGATCTTCCCACCGGCAGAGGTGGTGGCCAAGGTTGAGCAGCAGGCCAAGGTATTCAGCAACGGTGAAGGCCCAGGCGTGGCGCGACATTGGAATGCGCTGGTGCGTCAGCTTGAGCGAACAGACACCGACTACAAAAACTGAGGGCTTGCTCCAAATAATATTTAATTAACAGCCTCGCGCATCGCAATGCTGGGTTGCGCTGCCGGGCTCGGCGCGCCCGTGCGGTCCGCCAGGTAACGCGCCGGCGGTTGACCCATGGCCTTGCGGAACATGGTGATAAACCCGCTGGCATTTTCATAACCCAAATCCAGCGCCACGCTCTGCACACTCTCGCCGTTGGCCAGGCGTTGCAGTGAAAGGATCACATGCAACTGGCGGCGCCAGCGACCGAAGCTCAGGCCGATTTCTTCCAGCAGCAGGCGAGTCATGCTGCGTTCGCTCATGCCGATGCGCACGGCCCATTCGCCCAAGGTGGATTTGTCGCCGGGGTTGGCCAATAGGCTGTTGGCCAGCCGATGCAAGCGAGGGTCTTGGGGCATCGGCAAATGCAGGGCTTCGATGGGGGCCTGGGCCAACTCATCGAGTAATGTCGCCACCAGCCGGCCCTGGGCGCCGTCTTCGGCGTAGAGCTGCGGGAAACTCACCGCCTTGCCGATCAATTCGTGCAGCAATGGCGACACCGACAGCGTGCAACATTGCCGGGGCAGGGCGCTGGCAGCGTCCGGGTTGATCAACAGGCAATACACGTCTGCTTCGCCAGCGCCACGGGCCGCGTGGGTCACACCGCCGGGAATCCACAACGCGCATTGCGGCGGCACGATCCAGATACCCGCCTCGATCACACAATGTACAACGCCGCGCAAGGTGTAGATCAATTGCCCGTGTTGATGGTGGTGAGGGGTATGTTCCCAGCGCTCGGAGGTACTCGAGGCGCCCACGGCCACTATCGAGCGAGGGATGGCGGCGGCGTCGCGAACCCGGCAGGGGTCGTAATGGTCGAGGCGGTGATGGACCATGGTGGGAACTGCCTTGGCTGGATTGCGAAACATTCTGGCTATTCTATGCAATGCTGTCCAGCGACCTGCGCTCTATGATGAGAACCAATCTCATCCAAGGAGCTTTGCCATGCGACTCGACAGTTCAACTTTCCCCGTGGTGAAAATCTTTTTCGACGCGCCTGACGACGGCGGGGTGGAAGATGCTTTCCTGATCTTCGAACGCCTGCTGGCCCGTGAGCAGTCCTTCTTGCTGCTGCACGAAAAAGCCGTGGATGAAAACGATCACGAACACGCCCACGAAGAGCGCAAGCGCGCCTCCATCTGGATGAAGAAAAACAAAGCGGCCTTGCGCGCCTACGTCAAAGGCATGATCCAGGTGGAGCCCAGCGCCGCCAAGCGCCTGGCTCTCAAGCCCTTCGCCGTGACGTTCGGCAAGGCCTGGGGCTACCCGCTGCTGGTGGTGGAGTCCAAGGACCGTGCCTGGGCGTTGGCCCAGGACGTGCTGGACGCAGAAGTGTCGGATGTGGCGCATTTCTAAGCCTGGCCAGAGCTCGACAGCGCCCACAATTGAACTACCTTGATTGACGAGCCTTCCCACTCGGTAATCAAGCATGCGCACTTTATGGACGCGGTATCTGGCGTTGCTGGAAAACGACCTGAGCACGCAGATTTTCGACAACGTCAAGAACCTGTTGGTCTGCGCGTTGTTGTTTGCGGCGGGGACCAACGCGCTGGTGGGGCCGCACGATTTGCTGATCGGTCTGTTTGCTTCCAGCGTCGCGGGATGGGGCTTGATTGTGCTGTCGACGCTGCTGATGTTGTTGAACGTCAGCGACGGCATTCGCCGGCTGGCCAAATTGCGTTATCACTTGGCGTTGCAACTGTTGCTTATCCTGATCTACGTGGTGGTTGCCGAGCGGGTGGTAGAGATTGTGTGGGTGTTGCGCGCCCACTGAAGTATCCTCCGCGCCTCGTTTACCACTGATTCAAACAAACATGACAGGACAAGCTATGCAGGCGCTGCTGGAGTCGATCCTCGACGAAGTGCGCCCCTTGATCGGCCTCGGCAAAGTTGCCGATTACATTCCCGCGCTGGCCGACGTGCCCGCCCACCAACTTGGCATTGCGGTCTACGGTAACGACGGCGCGGCTTACTGCGCCGGTGATGCCGACACGCTGTTTTCGGTGCAGAGCATTTCCAAGGTCTTCAGCCTGGTGCAGGCCATCGACCATGGCGGCGAAACCATCTGGGAACGCCTGGGCCACGAGCCATCGGGGCAGCCGTTCAACTCCATGGTGCAGCTGGAATTCGAACGTGGCCGCCCGCGCAACCCCTTTATCAACGCTGGCGCGTTGGTGATCTGCGACATCAACCAGTCACGCTTTGCCGTGCCGATTCTGTCGATGCGCGATTTTGTACGGCGCCTGTCGGGCAACCCGCAGATCCTGGTCAACAGCGTCGTGGCCGAATCCGAAGCCCAGCACGGTGCGCGCAATGCGGCCATGGCCTACCTGATGAAGTCGTTCGGCAACTTTCATAACGATGTGGACGCAGTGCTGCACAGCTACTTCAACTATTGCGCGTTGCAGATGAGCTGCCTGGACTTGGCCCGAGCGTTCAGCTTTCTGGCCAACGAAGGCGTGAGTGCCCACAGTGGCGAGCAGGTGCTGACGGCGCGCCAGACCAAGCAAGTAAACTCGATCATGGCCACCAGCGGGCTGTATGACGAGGCGGGCAATTTTGCCTACCGCGTGGGCCTGCCGGGCAAGAGCGGAGTCGGCGGCGGGATTGTCGCGGTAGTGCCGGGGCAGTTTACGGTGTGCGTGTGGTCGCCGGAGTTGAACGCGGCGGGCAATTCACTGGCGGGGATGAAGGCGTTGGAGTTGTTGAGTGAGCGGATTGGGTGGTCGGTTTTTTGAGATCATTCCCACGGGCATGGGGACGAGCATCGGACTGAAGTCGAATCGGCGCTCAAAACGCAGTGCACCACACTTCATCTCGTTCAGTCCAGGTTGTCATAAATTAGGCGGTCTCTTTCAAGAATTCAGTTTCGATGTCGCCGGTACTGGACGTGCGTTTGGCTGTCCATTTCTCAAAAGAGGGGGAGCCGTTAACGTAATCCGCTTCCCAACGCCACGAACCGCCACTGGTTTCAAACCAGAGCACGGTCTCGTCTCGACCATCTCCGTAAAAGTGATAGTGGCCACTGACGGGCTCCGATATGCTGGTAAGCAAATAATGAAATTCTCCACTGAAGGAACCTGCTGACTCATCGAACTTTTTAATAGCCAGACGGAATACGTTACTGGATCCGCCGTCGTAGTTTCCGGATAGAGAGTAGGTCATGGGCATTTCCTGATAAGTAGCGAGAGAGGAAAGTGATACGCAGTCATACTGCGTGAAAGTTCTCTTACGAGTACCTGTAGGAAATGACAGTTTTTTATAACGTTACTTCATAAGAATCGCCTTCCGGCTCCCTTTACTGAATGCTTGCGTGGCATATTTCAGTGTGTAGATGCCGCTATTCGGTCGGTCCCACGCTCTGCGTGGTAATGCATGCAGTGACGCTCGGCGTCACCTCGCACAGCCTGACGCAGAGCGCCCGGGCATGCAGAGCTTGGGAACGGTCACTGTAGGAGCGAGCTTGCTCGCGAAAAACGCCCAGGCTCTGCGGTCTTCCAGGTTGCCCGCGTCATCGTTGACGATCTTCGCGAGCAAGCTCGCTCCTACAGTGGGTAAGGGCGCGGCGCGAGCGTCAGGTCAAGTGGCTGGGTGGGTGTCATCCAATGCCTTGTCTACGAGCAACTGCACACCTTCGAGCATGCGGCAGATGCCCAGCGCTACGTTGCGTTGGGTACCGTCGATTTCAAAGGCTAGCTGGGTAGCGATGTCACTGATGGAGGCTAGATCCTGGGACGCGTTGATCAGCAGGGTTTCGGTGCCCAGGCCGGGGCGCACATTGAAGAGTTGTTCTGGTGGGTTGGGGCTGTCTTTGATCATGGTGAAACTCCAAGGGATATGGAGCTGCCACGGTTCGCGGTCAAACGAATTAGGGTGGCAGCTATACGCGGGTTGACCGACCGGTCCCAAGGAGCCCGGCATACCCGGAGGTATCCCGCGTACAGCTGCCGCGACACGATACAGCAGGCGTAAAGAAAACGCCTGATTCGATGTGGCACAGATGCAGTTGGGAGTCGGACGGTCAAATCCGGTCGCTGAATTGGCAGCGACGGCCCAGAGGTTAGTCAGTGAAGTTCCGAGCGACAACCTGAAACAGCTGTGGGAAACGTCCGAGACCATACCCCACTGTAGGAGCGAGCTTGCTCGCGAAAAACGCCCAGGCTCTGCGGTCATCCAGGTGCCCGCGTCATCGTTGACGATCTTCGCGAGCAAGCTCGCTCCTACAGTGGGTTAGCGGCGGGGTCTGTTGAGGCGCGGCACGATCATGCCCACCTCACGCTGATAACGCCGATACCGCTCACCAAACAGCGCCACCAAATCCCGCTCTTCGAAACGGGCGCCAATGAACAGATACACCGACATCCCCAGCGCAAACACCAGATGCCCCACGGTCATGTGCGGTGTTGCCCAAAAGGCGATCAGGAAGCCCAGGTACAGCGGATGGCGCACGACTTTGTAGAGCAGCGGCGTCCTGAATGTCGGGCCCGATTGTGGGGCGTCGCGCCAGCGATCAATGGCCTGTTTCAGCCCGAACAACTCGAAGTGACTGATCAAACAGGTTGCCAGCACCACAATGCCCCAGCCCAGCCAGAACAGGCCAGTCAGCAGTGCCTTGGCCCAGGCGGCGTCTACCTCCCAAACGGTTTCTGTAATAGGTCGCCACTGCCAGAACAGCAGCGCGAGCATTAGGCTGGAGAGCAACACATAGGTAGAACGCTCCACCGCTGACGGGGCGAAGACTGCCAGCCAGCGCTTGAAACGTTTACGCGCCATGGCGCTGTGCTGGACGCCAAACACAATGATCAGTGACGCATTGATCATGAGTGCCAGCGCCCAGTCGACGCGTGCGCCGGAGTCGATGTGTTTGGGGACGACCCCAGCCCCTACGAAGCCCATCATGTAAAGCAAGGTGAATAGGAAAACCAGGTAGCAGCAGCTGCTATAGACCAGGCCAGCCAGGCGTGCCGTGGGGTTATTTGATGGAGGTTGCCGTTTCATGAACGATTCCTTTCGCACATGGTGAATGGGTAAGCCAATCGATGACTGGCCCGCTCAGACTAACGGCATTCCCCCTAGGCGGTAACCTGTTGGAATTGACAGTTGCAAGAGCGATTGGCGATTTAACTGACGTTCAACCTATCCAACAAGCTATACCAGGCCACGCCCGCGCCAATGGGAGCCCCGGTGCTGTTGCAGTGCTCAAGGGCGCTTAATAGTTCGGCGCGGAACCTGGAATGAATCGAAGCCTCAGGTACACCGGCGACTCATTGTGGGAGCTGGCTTGCCTGCGAAAGCGGTGGTTCAGTTGGAGACTCAGAGACTGCCACACCGCCTTCGCGGGCAAGCCCGCTCCCACAGGGGATCTGTGTCAGGCGCTGACCTTGTGGGCAATACATGGCCAGCTCCCACATTTTGTTCTTTGAGCTGTAGGTGAGCCCAAACAAAAAATGCGCCCCTGGGGCGCATTCTTTTGCTCGGTCAGCTATCGCCTATCAGGCCGTCGCATCCCAGGCCCGATCACCGTGCTCGTCCTTGATCCGAGTCGGCAAGCCCATCACATCCAGCGCCTTGAGGAACGGCTCAGCCGGCAGTTCCTCAACGTTGGCCATGTGCTTCACATCCCACTCACCACGCGCCACCAGCAGCGCAGCGGCTACCGGTGGTACGCCTGCGGTGTAGGAGATGCCCTGGCTGTCGGTTTCGGCATAGGCCTCTTCGTGATCAGCCACGTTGTAGATAAACATCTCACGCGGTTGGCCATTCTTGGTGCCTTTGACCAGGTCACCGATGCAGGTCTTGCCGGTGTAGCCAGGCGCAAGCGAAGACGGGTCGGGCAGCACGGCCTTGACCACTTTCAACGGCACCACTTCCAGGCCTTCGGCGGTCTTGACCGGCTGTTCGGAGAGCAGGCCGAGGTTTTTCAGCACGGTGAACACGTTGATGTAGTGTTCGCCGAAGCTCATCCAGAAACGCACGTTGGGCACGTCGAGGTTTTTCGACAGCGAGTGCACTTCATCGTGGCCGGTGAGGTAGAGGTTCTGCGAGCCGACTACCGGCAGGTCGTCGGTGCGTTTGACTTCGAACATGGTGTTGCTGGTCCACTGGCTGTTCTGCCAGCTCCACACCTGCCCGGTGAATTCGCGGAAGTTGATTTCCGGATCGAAATTGGTGGCGAAGTATTTGCCATGGGAGCCGGCATTGACGTCGAGAATGTCGATCGAATCAATGCGGTCGAAATGCTGTTGCTGCGCCAGCGCGGCGTACGCGTTGACGACACCTGGGTCGAAGCCCACGCCAAGGATGGCGGTGATGTTCTTCTGTTTGCACTCTTGCAGGTGGTTCCACTCGTAGTTGCCGTACCACGGCGGGGTCTCGCAGACCTTGCCCGGCTCTTCGTGGATGGCGGTGTCCAGGTAAGCCACGCCCGTGTCGATGCAGGCACGCAGTACCGACATGTTGAGGAACGCGGAGCCCACGTTGATGACGATCTGCGATTCGGTCTCGCGGATCAGGGCCTTGGTCGCTTCCACGTCCAGGGCGTTCAGCGCGAAGGCTTGGATATCGGCGGGAACCTTGAGGCTACCCTTGGCCTTGACGCTGTCGATGATGGCCTGGCATTTGGAGATGTTGCGCGACGCGATAGCAATACGACCGAGTTCGTCGTTGTGCTGCGCGCACTTGTGGGCCACCACCTTGGCGACACCTCCTGCACCAATGATAAGAACGTTCTTTTTCAATTGCTTTATCTCTCCTTTATCCGCCAGCTCAGGACAGGCTGGACAGGTAGTCGTCGTAACCAAATTCACGAACCACCTCGACTGTACCGTCGAGTTGTTTCACTACGATGGACGGCATTTTCAGGCCGTTGAACCAGTTTTTCTTGACCATGGTGTAGCCTGCGGTGTCGATGAACGACAGCCGATCGCCGATGGCCAGCGGACGATCAAATTGATACTCGCCGAAGATGTCCCCGGCCAGGCAGGATTTGCCGCACACCATGACGGTGTGTTCACCCTCGCTCGGCGCCAGCTTGGCGTTGAGGCGGTAGATCAGCAGGTCCAGCAGGTGGGCTTCGATGGAGCTGTCGACCACGGCGAGATTCTTGCCGTTGTAGAGGGTGTCGAGCACGGTGACTTCCAGGGAGGCGATGTTGGTGATCGCCGCTTCGCCGGGTTCCAGGTAGACCTGCACGCCGTACTTCTCGGAGAAGGCTTTGAGCCGCGCGCAGAACGCGTCCAGTGCATAGCCCTCACCGGTGAAATGGATTCCGCCGCCGAGGCTGACCCACTTGACCTTGTGCAACAGCGCACCGAAGCGTTCCTCGATGGTGCCGAGCATCTTGTCGAACAGGCTGAAGTCGCCGTTCTCGCAGTTGTTGTGGAACATGAAGCCGGAGATCTGATCGATCACGCCATCGATCTTCACCGGGTCCCACTCGCCCAGGCGGCTGAACGGGCGCGCCGGGTCGGCCAGCAGGTAGTCAGAGCTGCTCACCTGCGGGTTCACACGCAGGCCGCGTGTCTTGCCTTCGCTGCGTTCGGCAAAACGCTGCAGTTGGCTGATGGAGTTGAAGATGATCTTGTCGCAGTTCTCCAGCATCTCTTCGATTTCATCGTCGGCCCAGGCCACGCTGTAGGCGTGCGCTTCACCTTCGAACTTCTGGCGACCGAGCTTGAGTTCATACAGCGACGACGAGGTGGTGCCGTCCATGTATTGCTGCATCAAGTCGAACACCGACCAGGTGGCAAAGCACTTGAGCGCCAGCAGAGCCTTGGCGCCGGACTGTTCGCGCACGTAGGCAATCTTCTGCATGTTGACCAGAAGCTTCTGTTTATCGATGAGGTAGTACGGCGTTTTGATCATTTTTGAGAGCCTGCGGCGGTGCCTGCCAAAAAAGGACACGCATTGTGCCCGCACTTGGAACAGATCGAAAGGTTAGCCGGCGGTTTTTGCGCGCCACGTTAAGCATAGGGCCTAAGTATGACCGTTCATAAGAATCACCCCGCCCAAACTGTGGGAGCGCTCGAGCCTGAGCGAGGCCGCGATGACGGCCGCCCTGGCACCCCAAACACCCACAGTAGCGCCGCTAATATCATGCCCACCTAAACATGAGTAAATCTTGTGATGATCTAGAACAAAATGAGTTTGTCTCAAGACACCCCTCTGCCGACAATGACCGCCATCAATCACACCATCGGAGTTGTAAGTCATGGCAGTCGCTCATTCCCTCGGGTTTCCACGCATTGGACGCGATCGTGAACTGAAAAAAGCGCAGGAAGCGTTCTGGAAGGGTGAGCTCGACGAAGCCGGCCTGCGCGCCGTTGGCCGTGATTTGCGCAGCACCCACTGGGCGGTGCAACAGCAAGCCGGCATCGAACTGTTGCCGGTGGGTGATTTTGCCTGGTACGACCAGGTGCTGACCCACTCGCTGATGTTCGGCGTGGTCCCTGAGCGGTTCCGCCCGGCGGATGGCCAGGCCACGTTGCATACCTTGTTCGCCATGGCCCGTGGCGTCAGTGACAGCTGCTGCGGTGGTGCCCATGCCCAGGAGATGACCAAGTGGTTCGATACCAACTATCACTACCTGGTGCCGGAGTTCAGCGTCGATCAGCAATTCCACCTGGCGTGGGACCAGTTGTTCGAAGAGGTCCAGGAAGCCCTCGACCTGGGGCACCGCGTCAAGCCGGTGGTGATCGGCCCGCTGACTTATTTGTGGCTGGGCAAGGCCAAGGGCGCTGATTTTGACAAGCTCGACCTGCTCGAGCGCCTGCTGCCGCTGTATGGCCAGATCTTCCAGCGCCTGGCCGAATTAGGTGTGGAGTGGGTGCAGATCGACGAGCCGATCCTGGCGCTCGATCTGCCTCAGGACTGGAAGAACGCTTTTGAGCGAGCCTATAACCTGATCCAGCGCGACCCGCTGAAAAAATTGGTGGCCACTTACTTCGGCGGCCTGGAAGAAAACCTTGGCCTGGCTGCCAACCTGCCGGTGGATGGCCTGCATATCGACCTGGTGCGTGCGCCGGACCAGTACCCGACCATTCTCGACCGCCTGCCAGCGTACAAGGTGCTGTCCCTGGGCGTGGTCAACGGCCGAAACGTGTGGCGCTGCGACCTGGAAAAAGCCCTGGCCACCTTGCAGCATGCCCATGAGAAGTTGGGCGATCGCCTGTGGGTCGCGCCGTCCTGCTCGCTGCTGCACAGCCCGGTGGACGTGGAACGGGAAGACCAGTTGGATGCCGAACTGAAAAGCTGGCTGGCCTTCGCCGTGCAAAAGTGTGCGGAAGTGGCGCTACTGGCCAAGGCGGTTGACCAGCCGTCAGCACCTGACGTACTCGCCGCCCTAGCCGAAAGCCGCGCCGTGCAGGTGGCTCGTGCTGCATCGTCACGTATCCATAAACCCGCTGTTCAGGCCCGTGTCGCCGCCATTACTGCCCAGGACTGCCAGCGTCAGTCGCCGTTTGCCCAGCGCATCGAAAAACAGCGGGCCGGGCTTAACCTGCCGTTGTTCCCGACCACCACCATCGGCTCGTTCCCACAGACCGCGTCGATCCGTCTGGCGCGCCAGTCGTACAAGGCGGGCAAGTTGAGCGAAGCCGAATACATCGAAGCCATGCACAGTGAGATCAAGCATGCCGTTGAGGTGCAGGAAAATCTTGGGCTGGATGTGCTGGTGCACGGTGAAGCCGAGCGTAACGACATGGTCGAGTACTTCGCCGAACAACTCGATGGCTACGCGTTCACCCGCTTTGGCTGGGTGCAGAGCTATGGTTCGCGCTGTGTGAAACCCGCTGTGATTGTCGGTGACCTGAGCCGCCTGAACGCCATGACCGTGGAGTGGATTCGCTATGCCCAAGGCCTCACCGACAAGGTGATGAAGGGCATGCTCACAGGCCCGGTGACCATGCTGATGTGGTCGTTCCCACGGGAAGACCTGAGCCGCGAAGTACAAGCCCGGCAACTGGCGTTGGCGATTCGTGACGAAGTAGTGGACCTGGAAGCGGCCGGTATCAAGATCGTGCAGATCGACGAAGCGGCCTTTCGTGAGGGCTTGCCGTTGCGCCAGGCGCACTGGCAGCACTACCTCGACTGGGCCACCGAAGTGTTCCGCCTGTGTGCCAGTGGCGTGGGCGATGAAACCCAGATCCACACCCACATGTGCTACAGCGAATTCAACGATGTGATCGAGTCCATCGCCGCCATGGATGCCGACGTGATCACCATCGAAACCTCACGCTCGGACATGGAGCTGCTCGAGGCGTTCGAAGCCTTCGCCTACCCGAATGAGATCGGCCCGGGGGTCTACGACATCCACTCGCCACGGGTGCCGGATGCCTCGGAAATGGCCAACTTGCTGCGCAAGGCCGCCAAGCGGATTCCGGCAGAGCGCCTGTGGGTGAACCCCGATTGCGGCTTGAAGACGCGGGGCTGGCCGGAGACCGAGGCGGCGCTCATTCATATGGTCACCGCCGCTCGCCAACTGCGGGCTGAACTGGCGTAGGAGCGAGCTTGCTCGCGAAAAACGTCAACGATTACGCGTAGCTTCTGAATGAACGCGGCGCCTGTGAGCTTTTCGCGAGTAAGCTCGCTCCTACAAGGGGAGGGGGCAATTTCGCCCCCTGCATCAGGTCAGAGGTATTTGAGCCACGCCAGGTCGCGCCGCCGGGCTTTCAGGCCGGCGAACCAACGTACCGGCAAGTACAGGGCAACCGGCAACAGCAGCGCTGCCAACCACACCGCACCGATACCGTCGAAGCCAAAGTAATTGCCATGGTTGAGGCCAACCAGCGCAACGCAGGCCACATAGAGGATTTTCAATACGTAGAGGTGCAACAGATAAAAGAACATCGGCGCCGCGCCGAACACTGCCAGCACGCCGATCCAGCGCTTATGCCCGGCGCGTTCAAATGCCAGCAGCAACAGCAAGCCAATCCCCAGGGTCAACGCCAGGAACAACAGCGAAGGTGGGTACTTGGTGATGTTGAAAAAGCTCATCAGCGTCAGCACGCCGCTGTCATACACCTGCCAGGGCTGCTCGCCGTAACCATTAAGCGCGCGCAACAGCCCAAAACCCACCAACGCGCCCACGCCCGCAATCAGCAAATAACGCTGACGCACAGCCGGCAGCGTGGCATTGGCAAACCATGGCCCGAGGCCGTAACCCAGGGCAATCACACCGATCCATGGCAGCACCGGGTAGGTGGTGCGCAGGCGCAGGTTGTCAGACACTTCAATCCAGTTGCGCTCATGCAAGATCGTCCACGGCACATGCAACATCGAACCCGGTGCAAAGTGCAGCCCATCCAGCAGGTTGTGCCCGGCAATAATCACCAGCGCCAAGCCGATCAGCCAGGCACGCGGCAGCCAGACCAACGCGGCAAGGGCGATCATGCTGATGCCGATGGCCCAGATCACCTGCATATAGATCACGCTGGGCGGCAGTTGGAAGGTCCACGCGAAGTTGACCAGGGTGAATTCCAGCACCACCAGGAACAGCCCGCGCTTGAACAAAAATGCCGATACATCACGACGGCCCTGATATTTCTGGCCATACAGCCACGCCGACAATCCGGTGAGCAGCACAAATACCGGCGCACACAGGTGGGCGAGGGTGCGGCTGAAAAACAACGCAGGCTCGGTGCTGTCGATGCTCATCGGGTCGCTGACCTGGCGGTGCAGCAAGAAGGTTTCACGCACGTGGTCCAGCAACATGAACAGGATCACCAGGCCGCGCAGGGCGTCGATGGAGAGCAGGCGTTTGCGTAAAGTCATAGCGTCAGTCATAAGTTAAGGATCACACGCAGGCACAATGTTGACGTTATTTTATAACATTAAGCGAGGTAAGCATGACTCCACAATCGGCCGTAGCCGTAATCGCGTTCTGGAAACAGGCGGGGCCCAAACGTTGGTTCGCCAAGGACGAGGCGTTCGATACAGCCTTTCGTGAGCGCTTCCACGCCACCCATATGCAGGCGGCGCGGCGTGAACTCGAACACTGGTTGACCACGGCGGATGGCGCGCTGGCGTTACTGATCCTGCTGGACCAGTACCCGCGCAACGCCTTTCGCGGCACGGCGCATATGTTCGCCACCGACCCGCTGGCGCGGTTGTATGCGCGAAAGATGGTGGACGCGGGATTGGATCAGCAGGTCGAACCTCAATTGCGTGCGTTCTGCTATTTACCTTTTGAACATTCGGAAGACCCGCAGGACCAGCAGCGCTCGCTGGCCCTGAACCAGCAGCTGGATGACAGCACCTATCACTGGGCCAAGGAGCATGCCGATATCATTGAGCGGTTCGGGCGGTTTCCGCATCGCAATGGGGTGTTGGGGAGGAAGACCACCGCTGCGGAACAGGTTTTTTTGGATGAGGGTGGGTTTGCGGGGTAGGTGTTGTAATCGGGCGCTTATTCAAGCGCCCTGAGTTGATCTATTTGTCCATGACGATCTATCGGTTTGCGTGTCTGAGATGCGTCTTTAGCATCTTATTGGAGCTGTCAGTGCTATTTGAGGAAATGGCCTACAAAGTATTGGGCTGAGTCCTATATCTTGCCATCTTGTAAAGTTTTTCTGCATGTTCAAGTATTGCTGCCGACTTGTCATCCTCAACATGGATAGGTAGATGCATGAACAGTTATTCAAATATTCGTAAGCTGTCTGCGATAGGCGATCCTTTTTGGGAGCGCACTCAAGCCGCGGGTATGAGTGGGGTGGTTGCAAAAAACAGGGGGGGTGGGTTAATGGAGCTAGCCGGCAAGGCGTTCATCAATATGTGCTCTTACTCCTATTTAGGTCTGGATTCGAACCCGAAGATATTAGAAGGGAGTATAGCGGCGCTGAGAGAGACTGGAACGCTGAACTCATCAACTTCAAGAGTTAGGATCAAACTACCCTTGTTGGACGAAGTAGAAACGTCACTGTCCGAACTGTATTCCCTTAATGCACTCACCACCTCTTCATGTGCCTCGGCCGCCTGCGCAGTGCTCCCTTTGTTAGCGGCAGGTATGCTGACTGAAAACACCCCCCCTTTAATGGTGTTTGATCGTTCCGCGCACTTTTGCTTGAGCTTGATGAAACCGATCTGTGCAGACGAAACGCAGGTTCTGACGTCTGCACATAATGATCTGGAGTTTCTGGAAGACTGCTGCAGGAAAAACGCACGCGTGGCCTATGTTGCCGATGGCGTCTATAGCACTGGCGGGGTGGCAAGAATAAAAGAGCTGATGGTGTTGCAAGAAAAATATGGCTTGTTCGTTTTATATGATGAAGCCCATGGGTTGTCGATCAAAGGAAAGAATGGGCGTGGTGTAGTCCTTGAGGAGATGGACGGGCTGAATGCCAATACGATGCTGATTGTGTCGTTGAATAAAGGCTTCGGTGGCTCGGGCGGCGCAATTTTCTTTGATGATTCGATTAAACGCTCAAGCCTGTTGCGGTTTGGCGGTCCTCTTTCATGGTCTCAGCGGATAAATACAGCCGGTTTAGGTGCAATATTGGCCTCCATTCAGATCCATGCATCTAATGAAATAAATATCCTGCAGGCAAGACTGGCTGACAATATAAACCGATTTGATGAGCTTGTTCCCAGCGCAGCAGTGGGGGACGGTCTTCCAATACGCCTGATTCCTATGGTTGACGAAGTTCACGCAATCTCAGTCGCAGCGGAACTGATGCGTCAAGGCTTCTATACCTCTCCATTGTTTTATCCGGTTGTTCCAAAAAACACGCCTGGCTTGAGAATCATGTTAAGAGCCAATCTTCATGACGCTGATCTGGTGAGGTTTTGTGCTGCGGTGAGATCCGTACTCTAGATATTCACCCCCATCAAACCTTCCTGGAGAACCTAAAGTGCAGTCAAACGCAAGGATGCTGACGTTAGCATGCAGTACAACAATGATGGCGCAGTTGGGCGTAACACTCTATCTGCCGGCGATGCCCGTCATTGTTGAGGTGCTGAATATCAGTGAGACAGCAGGCTACAACTCTTTGCTGATGTATTTAGGCGGTGCAGCCGTTCCACTCGTTTTTGCTGCTCGTGTGATTCGTATTTTTGGCCGCTCGGCAGTCTTGCTAACATTCTGCTGTACCTTCCTGAGCGCAAGTATTTTGTCCGTATGGACATGCTGCGACACGGGCTTTTATGTATCTAGAACCCTGCAAGGTGTTGGTGGCGGTGGTGCAGCCTTGATAGGGCGGGCGCTATTGTCCGAGATTTTCTCAGGGGCGCGCTTGGCGAAGCACTTATCGTTATTGTCTTACGCATTTGTCTTTGCGTTGATTGTTGGTCAAGTTGCAGGAGGCTATTTAGTCTTGTTTGGTCGCTGGGAAGTCCTTTCTTTGGTAATGGCTTTGGTCTCGGTCATAACTATTTTTCTTGTGCTGACCATGCGAGGAGCCTTGTCCGCTCTTGATTCGAGTAGTCGCCAGCGAACCAGCGGTACAGATTATGTGTTCATAGTAAGGCAGCGCGCCTTTTACCTCCCTGTGCTGTTAGCTGGTTGCGGTTATGGTGTGTTTGTTGTATGCCAGGGCGTAGGTGTTTATGTATTCGACTTGCTTTGGGGGTGGGGGAGTTCGGAATATGGGGTCTTGGGGATATGGCTGGGAATTGCCTATTTTTTTGGCGCACTGTCTGTAAGAATCGCGTTGAAGTCGATAAGTATTAATGCACTTTCAGTGATAGGCGTGATGGTGCTTTTAGCGGCGGTTACGGCTTTCTTACTGTCGACATTGCATTATCTGGAACGGTACTTTGTTGTCGTAGCCTACGTTGCGGTTTGGTACGCTCAGGCACTGATATATCCTTGTGTCGCCTCTATGGCCGTAAAAAAATACCCAGGTATAGAGTCCATGATGCTGTTTAGTTTTCTTCAACAGTTGGTAGCGCTGTTTTTCGGAACGCTGGCGTCACTGGTCATGCCTGGAGGCATGCATGCGGTGGCTTTGCTCACCCTAGGGTTAGGCGGCATGGGGGCTGTGGTGGTGGTTCTATTGTCCTTGAAAAGGAATTGATATGGATATGCTAGTTAGAAGTTGGTTGTGTATTCCAGCTCTGAAGGAAGGGCTTGAAGAAAAAGTTATCCAATCCACGGCAGATATAGTACTGCTGGATCTGGAAGACTCTATACCCCTGAACAGTAAACAGGTGGCACGTGAGAAACTGCTGGCATTGAACCACTCTATCTGGAGTGATTATGATTTGGCCGTCAGGGTGAACGCGCTCTCCAGGCCGGAAGGCGTCAGGGATCTGGTGTTTCTGATGGATAATAATATTGTTCCAAAGTACTTGGTTATTCCAAAAGTGGAGTCGGCCGGTGAATTGCGTATACTGAGTGAGTTGCAGTCTGTTACAGGGGCGCGCACGAAGATCTTTGGTATTGTTGAAACGCTAAAGGGGCTGCGTGGCATTGATGCTGTTATCAACGACTCTGTAAACCTGTGCGGTTTGATTTTGGGCAGCGCCGATCTGTCCTCTGAGATCAGCTTTCGTCTGTCAACATCGGCATTGATGCAAATTAAATGTGAGGTAGCACTCGCTGCGTTGAGTGTGGGGCTAAAGGTGATAGATACTCCGTGTTTTAATTTGATAGGTGACAAGCTGCTAAGGGAGGAAGTCGAAGCGGCTAAAGCGCTCGGGTATTCCGGAAAGATTGCCGTTCATCCTTCACAAATAAGCATGATTAACAGGCTGTTTTCTCCCTCGGAAACAGAGTTGGAGAAGGCCAGGGCTATTATTGCATCTTTAGGTTCGCCCGACTTGCCTATGGCCATAGCATCGATAGACGGGGAAATGATTGGGCCACCTTTTGAAGTGCATGCTAGAAAAATGCTTGCCCTGCAAGAGTTGGTCGTCAGTAAGAATAATAAGAGGGCGCTATGAGCATTCGAGACGTTCGTTATAAAACGTTAAGTAAGTTGGTTGAGCGCTCGCCAGGGCGTTATCGTGAGGATCATGGGCTCGGTTTTGATGATTTTGAAGTGGGGGATATTTATGAGCACCGCCCTGGCCGGACGGTGACGGAGGCAGACAACATATGGATGTCTTTAGTCTGTATGAACAATCACCCATTACATATCAATTCGGATTTTGCAAAGAATACGGAGTTTGGCGCCGTCTTGGTGTCGAGCCTCGTGACTTTTTCTATCGTAGGGGGGATGAGCCTGGCGAGTACCAGCGCGAAGGGAATTGCCAACCTTGGTTGGGATAAGGTGCGCCTTTTAGCGCCGGTATTTGTGGGGGACACCCTGTACGCCGAAAGCGAGGTGGTTGCCAAGCGCCGTTCTGAAAGCCGTTCTGGACAGGGTATTGTTACGGTGAGGACAAAGGGGATGAAAGCTTGCGGTGAAGTATTTTTAACCTGTGAGCGCAGCTTCTTGATCAGTCTCGGTTAGGCCGCTGTTGCCAAGAGGTCAATATGGAAATTTTGATTGATTCGCTCGTACATGATGCGATAAGCATGAGAGATGCTATTGAAGCATTGCGCCACGGTTATGCTCGCCATGACGAGCCGGATCATTGTCCGGCGCGGACCTTGATCAGAATCTATGAAAAAAAAGCAACGTTTGGGGTGATGCCTTACTACTCCAAGCGTGAAAACTTGTTCCTCGCAAAGATTATTTCTCACCACGCTCAAAATGTAAGTCAGGGACGCAAGTCTATCAACGGCGTGATTGTCGTTCAGGACGGTTGTACGGGTCAGGTGCTGGCTCAATTGGATGCCTCTACCATCACCGCTTTGAGGACCGGAGCCACTGCGGGGCTGGCGACGGATTTGCTAGCGCGTAAGCACTCAAAAAAACTTGCGATCATTGGTACAGGTGACCAGGCGATGGCCGCATTGAGTGCTGTCTTATGTGTGAGAGATATTGATTGCGTGTCCGTGTATTCTCGAAACAAGGAAAATGTTGAGCGATTCATTGTACGTGCGACTGATCAGTTCCCGAGCGGCGTAGCATTTCTCGGATGCGAGGAGGTCCGATCAGCAATTGAAGAGGCCGACATAGTGTGCACTGCGACAACATGCGCCGAACCTCTGTTTTCTGCCTGCGATGTAGTGGAGGGCGTTCATGTGAATGCGCTTGGAAAACACACGCTGGTTTCACGTGAGTTTCCACTGGAGCTTGTGCCCCAAGCGATACTGGTCGTTGAGGACCGAGAGTCGGCAATCAGAGAAGCAGGGAATTATCACAGTCAATCAATTTCAATTTCGGAGATACTGCAGGGGCCCTATCAAGAGTGTCAAAGTAAAACGACAATTTTTTCTTCAGTGGGTACCGCTTTTCAAGATGCCTGTATATGTATTGCCTTATTGAAAAAACTAAAGCTGATTGAATCGTAGATCGTACCCTGCTGTATCCCCGTTCAGGCTTGCGCCTGAGCCAACGCTTCCCTGGCAGCAGCAGGGCGAAACCGCCGCACCCCCTTGAGGTCAATTGCCCACCGCAACGCTTCAGTGGCCGAAGGCCGCGGGCCGTGGTTGATCGCCTGTTCATCCTTGCCCAGTGCACTGAGGTAACCCTGTGTACCGCCGCGTTCGCTCCAATAGTGAGTGTGGCTGAGCCAGGATCTGGCCAGCCAGCCTTTACCGTTGCCCACGGTCACCGGCAAGTCCAGCACGCCGCCGCCCATCACGGGCTTGACCGGGCCGCCGACGATGTCGCCGAATACGCCGAAGGGCGCAGGGAAGTAGAGGTTGGTCCAGCGCGTGACGGCAAACGCCGCGGCATGGTGCAGGTAGTGCGGGGTGAAGGGTTTTTGGCCGAGCATCAGCGGTTGGCGGGCGTTGTAGCCGTAGCCTTGGGTGTCTTGGGTAGGCGGGCAGGCCGGGGCTTCGCGGCGTTCCATGCGCTGCTGGAAGTCACTGACGCTACGGCCCAGTAACAGGCTGGCGTGGGCCATCGGGCTGCCGACGGTGACCAGGTCGGTGATGCGCCAGGGGTTGCCCAGGCCGCGCTGTTCGACGAACGCCTCGGCCTGTTGCTGACGAAAATTCAACAGGCTGCCCAGGCTGCCGTCCAGCAAGGCGCCGGCTGCGGGCAGGGCCTCCTTGACCACCGGTTGCAGCGGTTCGCGGTTGGCATAACGGGTCGCCAGCTCACGGTTGCTGGGATTCAGTTGGGTCAGTTGGTCGTGGTATTCATGCCAGAGGTAGCCGACGATGTCGTAGGCAATCACGCTGCCCAAGCTGTGGCCCACGACGATGATGCGCTCGTAGTCGCCCTGATTGTGCAGGGCGCGCAGCAAGTCGACACCATCGGCACGGATCTGCTCGCGCACCATCACGTTCTGCGGGTTGGGGCTTAAGTAGCGTGCGGCATCTCCCAGGTAGGCCAGCGCCGAATAGCGCAACCCCAGCCCCATCGCCGCGAGCAGCAGGGGGATCAGCGCGAAGGGGTTGTTGTTGACGGGCAACTGACCCCAGGCCGTAGCCAGTGCGCCGCTGGCAATCAATAGCAGTAACGCCAACACCGTCCAGCGCGTGCTGCGCCAGATCGGCACGATGGCGTCGGGAATGTCGCGCCGCGGGCGCTTGAAGATGTCCCACAGCCAGCCCAGCAGATGGCCGAGCTTGGTGCCCTGCATCTTGTGGGCCCAGTAGTACTCATAGAAATCCGTCGAGGTGCGGCCCGAGGACTTCAGTACGCGCAGGTCGAAGTTGCGCGACAGCCGATCGGGCTTGCTCCAGTACAGAGGTTTGCCATCGGGGGTGTCCGTGGGGATCATCGCTTCGACAAAGCCGCGCAAGGTGTCCATTGGGCGCTGTTCGCCGATGCCGTGGATAACCACAACTGCTTGTTTCATGTGCTGTTCCTTCCTTGAAAATCAGCGGGAGCCATAATATTGCCACTAGCCGCGCTATTCCTGCCAGGAATGCCCCCATAAAAACCCTGCATTGTCTTTATCGGCCCGGATCTCGTAGCGTGATGCCTCACCCCAGGAGATTGCCCATGAGCCAAGGCCCGCTGCACCTCTACGTTGATTCGCTGTTCACCAGCCCTTATGCCATGTCGGTGTTTGTCGCCTTGCGCGAAAAAGGCCTGGCGTTCGAGACCCTCATCCTGGACCTCGATGCCCGGCAGAACCAAGCGGCGGATTTCGCCCAACGCTCCCTGACCCAGCGAGTGCCGACCCTGGTAGACGGTGATTTTGCGCTGTCGGAGTCTTCGGCCATCACCGAGTACCTGGACCAGGCCTACCCCGAGACCAGCGTGTACCCGGCGGATGTGCAGCAGCGGGCGAGGGCGCGACAGGTCCAGGCGTGGCTGCGCAGCGACCTGCTGCCGATTCGCCAGGAGCGCTCGACGCTGGTGGTGTTCTGCGGGCAGAAGAAGCCGCCATTGTCAGCAGAGGCTCAAGCTGCCGCGACCAAGTTGATCAGCGCGGCGCAAGCGTTGCTGGCGGATAACCGCGAGTACCTGTGCGGCCAGTGGTCGATTGCCGATGTGGACCTGGCGGTGATGCTCAATCGCCTGATCCTCAACGGTGACGCCGTGCCCACGCAGTTGGTGGCCTACGCGCAACGCCAGTGGCAGCGGCCGTCAGTGCGCGAGTGGGTCGAGCTGCGTCGGCCCGCGCTCTAGCTGTGGCTGAGGCTGGGCAACCCGCCGGTCGAGGTCTTCCCAATCGGCCATGCCCAGCACGCGCATGGTGTTCAAACCGCGCAAGTAGCCGCGCAGTTGCTGGGCGCTGGCGCTGCGTTGCGCGGCGTCGGCGTCTGAGTCCAGCAACACGATTTCGTACTCGACCAGGTAGTCGGCGACTCGCTCGCGAAACTCTGGCAGTACCGCCTCGCGGATACGATCGAAGATTTTCTGGTAGGGCTTCATGGCGGGGTCCTTATAGATTTTATGGGCGGCCTGACACTATCGGTTCAAATGATAGTCACCATCAAGGATCACAAGTTCTGTTTTTTCGCCAAACGCGCAGAATCTGCACATCGAGACGCAGCCCAAGGAAAATGCGCGATGAGGACGATTATCCAGTTGGCTTTGATGGCCCTGATGCTGGGCACCGCGGTCATGACCACCCCGGCGATGGCCGATGAAGTGCGTACAGGCCATTTGCTGCCACTGGTGGGTAGCGTAGACTCCCTGCAGCGTGGCCAGTCGGTGGGGGTGTTGTTCAGCGAAAACACCCGCGACAACCTCAGCTACCTTGAACGCTACCACGCCATGGCGTTGAACGGCGCCAAGGGTGCCTTGGATGGGCGCATTCGCGAGGCGTTCGTCAACAGTTCCGACCCGGAACTGGCGATCGACTGGTTGATGAACTCGCTGCACGGCACTTTTGTCTCGGTGACGGTCTATAGCAGCCTGGATGCCCTGGTACAGGCGCACCCGGATGTGGTGGTGGTGCTCGATACCCATAACCAATTGCTCACCCAGCGTAATGACCGGGTTGAGGCGCGCTTTGTCGCACGCTTCTATGACGCGAACTTGCAGTTCATCGCCAAGGCCGAAGGCTCGGTAGACAAGCACGTGCCGTCCGTGTGGGTGCACGATAAAGCGGCGCCGGAAATTGCTGCACTGATCGAGCAACAACGCGATGTACAGCAAGATGCCCTGAAGCAGTTCGATGCGTCGCTCAAGGCCCTGGTTCGCGCAGGTTGACCCGCGAATGGTTGTGAACCCTATTGGTTATTTTCAGGAATGTTTATGCGCTCTTTCTTCGCCCCGGCCCTGGCTTGTGCTTCGTTGTTGCTGACCGGCTGTATCACGGCGCCCAATGCGCCATCGCTGACCCTGCAAACCAGCAAGACCCCGGACGGCTATGTGCAATGCGTATTGCCCAAGCTGGAAAAGCACGGCATCACCTCGACCGTCACCCAGAACTCGCGTCACGCCAAGGTGCTGTTGACCAGCAAGATTGCCGCCGATGATGTGCTGGAAGCCTACAAGTCCCAGGACGGCACCAAGGTGTTCCTGTATGAGCGCAAGCCGTTGGCTTCGGCGATCAAGCCGTCACGGCTTGAGCAGGCCGCCCAGGATTGCAAATAAACCCAGGCATGTGGGCGTGGGCAACCCCTGACACCCAGTAGGAGCGAGCTTGCTCGCGAAAAACGCACAGGCGCCGCGTTTATTCAGGACACACGCGTTATCGTTGACGTCTTTCGCGAGCAAGCTCGCTCCTACAGGGTATTGGCTCCATTTGGATCAGGGTTTGGCTTCGTTGCTGAAGCTGTCGACAGTCTTGACCAGCCCTTGCGCCGCCAACGCCACCAACTCACCGCCTTTCTCCACCGTGGCCAACGCCGGGTCAGAGCCCATGCGGCCGTCAGGGAAGCGCGCACGGAAGTCCAGCGCTTCGCGGATCGGCCCGGTGTTGGCGATTTGCGGTGAATACTCGGCAGACTTGATCGAGTCAGGATACGCCCACTGCGTCACGGCAATTTCCGACGGCGTGGCGTGGCTGCCATGCCCGACCGGGAATTGACGCTGGGCCAGGTCAGTGACGCCTTCCAGGTCCCACCAGTTCACCAGTTTCAGCGCGAACCCGGCCGGGCGGCGGGCGAAGCTGGCTTCGGCGTACAGCTCGGAGAACGCCGCTTCAATAGTGGCGATATTGCCGCCGTGGCCGTTGAGGAACAGGATCTTTTCGAAACCATGCCCGGCCAGCGAGCGCACCCAGTCGCCAATCGCGGCGATAAAGGTGGAAGGGCGCAGGGAGATGGTGCCGGGAAAGCCCAGGTGGTGTTGGGCCATGCCGATATTGAAGGTCGGGCCGACGAGGATGTCGGCGTGCTTCTGGGCGTGGTGGGCGATGATCTCCGGGCACATCCAGTCAGTGCCCAACAGGCCGGTGGGGCCATGTTGTTCGTTGGAGCCGATGGGAATCACCACCGTGCGGCTGCGTTCCAGGAACTGCCCGATTTCGATCCAGGTGGAGGTGTGTAGAAGCATGCGACGCTCTCTTTTATCTATGGGGACAGGCTATCCGCCACGGATTGTACGACTACTCGCCACCTGTTGGGGTTTGCAATTGAGGTAGGTCGATGACTTCAGCCAGCGCTGGTCGGGATACCACGAAAACATGAACTGCCCGTCCTTGAGCTTGTCCACCACTTGGCGCGCGACTTGCGGACGCACGGCCGGGCAACCCTGGCTGCGGCCGATGCGGCCTTCGCGCTTGCTCCATAAGGGGCTGACGTAGTCGGCGGCATGAATCACGATGGCGCGGTCGCGGGCCTGGTCATTGAAGCCGGGTTCCAGACCGTCCATGCGCAGCGAGTAACCATGGGCGCCCAGGTAGCTTTCCTGGGTGCGGAACAGCCCCAGGCTCGACTGATGGCTGCCTTCAAGGTTGGAGAACTGGGTGGCGAAGTTTTCCCCGGACTTGGCGCCGTGGGCCACCAGGTCGCGCAATACCAGGGTCTTTTTGCGCAGGTCGAAGATCCACAGGCGACGGGCGGTCGAGGGCTGGGAGTAGTCAATAACCGCTAGGCGATCAGAACGTTCCTCGCCGTTATTGACCGCGCACTGTACGGCGCTCAGGGCGCTTTTGAGCACGGTGGGATTGAGTTCTGGAGCCGAGCGCGCCAGGCTGCTATACAGGGAAGGAGTGGTGCCATTGGCGGCGAGCGCAACATTGCTCAATAAGGCCAGGCACCCGGTGATCAAGCCCAGGCTGGTTAGCCTGCGCTTGCGTATAAAAGTCAGCATCTACAGTCGAGTCCCCGCTGTGGAGTGGAGCTAAGTCAATTGTTCAAAAAACACGCATGTTACTTGAGCATTTGCCTGCTCGTTGCACCATTGGTCGCTACAGCCGAAACGCTGCCGGTTGAACCATTGCCCGTCACCACTCCGGCGCCGGTGGCGCTGGCGCCGCTGCAACAGGCCTTGGCGCAGTTGCAAAGTGTGTGCCCGCACCTTGCGCCGCGTATCGATGCCGCCGCGTTGGTGCGCCTGCAAGCCTTTTACCAGCAGCAGGGCGATGCCCCGCTATGGTCGGCTGACGAACGCCGGCAAGCCTTGCACAACCAGTTGCTGATGCTTGCCGACGATGGCCTGGACCCCACCCACTATAGCTTGCCTGCGGCGGATGCAACGGCCAACGTACTGTGCAGCGATATCGCCAACAGCCAGCAGTACCTGCAAGCTCTGCAGGATTTGCACTACGGGCGCCTGCAGCAATCGCGTTTTGAGCCCCTCTGGCACTCCCAGCCACCCAGTGGCGACCCGAATACCGAGGTACTGGCGTTCGCCGCCACCGGCCTGCACGACATGGCCCAAGCCTTCGACAAGGCCCGGCCCAGCGCCGATTTGTACCGCAGCCTGCGCAATGCCTATGCCGGCGTGCGTCAGCAACCGCTGCCCCATTGGGACCCGGTCGCCGAGGGCACGTTGTTGCGCCCGGGGATGAATGACCCTCGCGTGCCGGAATTGGCGCGGCGCCTGCACAGCGGTGGCTACCTGGCCCAGTTGCCCAGCGGCAACGGCAAGCAGTACCAGGGCGAACTGGTCAAGGCGGTGAAGGCCTTCCAGCTCAGCCACTCGTTGCAGGCCGACGGCGTGATCGGCGCCGGCACCGTGGCCGAACTCAATATCAGCCCGGCGATGCGTCGTGAACAACTGCGCATCAACCTGGAGCGTTTCCGCTGGCTGGCCCAGGACCTGGAGCCTGAAGGCGTCGTGGTCAATGTGGCCGCCGCGCAACTGAGCGTGTACCAGAGCGGCATCCCGGTGTGGCAAACCCGCCTGCAAGTGGGCCGTGCCGAACGCCAGACGCCGTTGCTCAAGTCGCGCATCACCCGGCTGACCCTCAACCCCACCTGGACCATCCCGCCGACCATCATGCGCGAGGACAAACTGCCCGCCATCCGCCTCAACCCTGAATACTTGCGCCAGCAAAACCTGCAAGTGCTCGACGCCGAAGGTCACCCGTTGACCCCCGACCAGGTCGACTGGGCACGCCCGGGCAATATCCTGCTGCGCCAACAGGCCGGCCCGCGTAACCCGTTGGGCAAGATTGTGATGCGCTTTCCCAACCCGTATTCGGTGTACCTGCACGACACCCCCAGCCAACCCTTGTTTACCAAGGGCCCGCGGGCGTTCAGTTCAGGATGCGTACGGGTCGAGCAACCGTTGTTATTGCGCGACCTGCTGGTAACGCCGGCCGAACGCACTCGCACCGATGAGCTGCTGGCGACCGGCGAAACCCATGAATTCAGGCTGGCCACGCCGGTACCGGTGCTGTTGGGGTATTGGACGGTAGAAGTGGATCGCCAGGGCGAGTTGGTGTACGCGCCGGATATTTATGCGCGTGACCCGGTGTTGATCAAGGCCATGGGCAGCGTGTTATAGCGCCCATGGTCTTGATACGCATGTAGGAGCGAGCTTGCTCGCGAAAAACGCCAACGATAACGCGCGCTTCCTGAATAAACGCGGCGCTCGTGAGTTTTTCGCGAGCAAGCTCGCTCCTACATTGGATTAGGGTTCTATTCCGGCATCAGTTGCTGGCGGCATTCGAGCACCAAGCGGGCGCCGCCCAACTCACTGGTGCCCACCTCCAGCTTGAAACCGTGCAGATTGATGATCGCTGCCACAATCGACAGGCCCAGGCCGAAACCACCTTGTTGATCACTCTCATCGACTCGATAGAATCGCTGGAACACCGACGCGCGCTCGGCGGCTGGAATGCCCGGCCCGGAGTCGAGCACTTCGATGCGCGTACTGCCCAGGTCGTTGACTGCCCGCAGGATCACCTTGCCCTTGGGCGGAGTGAACTTGATCGAGTTACTCAGCAGGTTGGCCAGGGCTTCAAACAACAGCGCACGGTCACCGCTAATCCACGGCAGTGAGTCAGGCGCCTGTAACACCAGCTCCAGTTCGCCTTCTTCGGCCAGGGGCAGATAGAAGTCATGCAGTTCGCGCAGCAATGGCAGCGGGTCCAGCACCAGGAAGCCCGAGCGACGCTGGTGGTCTTCCAGTTCCGAGATGCGCAGCAGCCCGCGAAAACGCGCCATCAGGGTGTCGGTTTCGGCGATGGCGTCATCGAGTTTTACCGCGTGGGCCGAGTCTTCCTCGGCTTGTTGTTTGATGCGGTAGAGCTGGGCGCGCAAGCGGGTGAGCGGGGTGCGCAGGTCGTGGGCGATGTTGTCGCATACGCCCTTGACCTCGTTCATCAGTTTTTCGATACGGTCGAGCATGGCATTGACGATGGCGGCGAGCATGTCCAGCTCGTCGCGCCGGTTGGACAGCGGCAACCGGTGCGTGAGGTCGCCGGCGACGATGGCCTCGGCGCTGGCCTGGATCCCGCGAATGCGCCGCAACGGGCGACGGCGCAGCAGGTGCCAGCCAGCGGCGCCGGGGATGATGGTCAAAGAGAGTGCCCACAGCAGGGCGTGCCAGATAATCCGCGTTACCCCGAACAGCGAGCCGTTGGCACGCACCAACACCAGCCAGCGGCCGTCTTCGGTGTGGGTGGCCACCGCGTCGCAACTGTCCTTGGGCAGTTTGGGGTCATCGGATTGCACGCAATTGGTCAGGGCGTGGATTTTGCCGTCCAGCGGCAAATCGGGTGGTACGGCGCGGATCGGCCCGCTCAAGGGACGAAATTGCTCATCGAACAGGCCATAGGCGTCCACGCCCTTCATGTCGAAGGTCATGCTGGTGGTGAGCGCCTCCACCAGCTCTTCGCCGTCGAAACGCTGGAACAGGTGCTGGCGTTGCAGCAGGGAATGGCGCGACAAGTCGCTGAGGTAGCCCGACACCTCGTAGTACAGCACCCCCATGAGGATGCAGCTCCAGGCCACGAACAACGAACTGTACAGCGCCAGCAAGCGGCTGCTGGAAGAGCGCCAGCCTTTAGAGGGGTTCAGCAATGACATAACCCGAGCCTCGTACCGTGCGGATCAGCGGCGTGAGGCCCGGTGGGTCGATTTTCTTGCGCAGACGGCCAATGTGCACGTCGATCAGGTTGGTGCCGGGGTCGAAGTGATAGCCCCAGACTTCCTCGAAAATCATCATCCGCGACAGAATCTGCCCGGTGTTGCGCATCAGGAATTCAAGCAGTTTGTATTCGGTGGGCAGCAGGGTCAGCGGCTGGTCGGCGCGGCTGGCTTCGCGGCTGATCAGGTTCAACTCCAGGTCGGCCACGCGCAGGGCGGTTTCGAACTCCTGGACCGTGCTTTTACGCCGCAGCAGCACTTCCACACGGGCGGCCATTTCATCCGAGGCGAACGGCTTGGTCAGGTAGTCATCGCCGCCGGCACGCAGGCCGCGCACGCGCTCGTCGACATCGGAGAGGGCGCTGATCATCAGGATCGGCGTAGACACCCCAATGGTGCGCAACGTGGTGACGATGGCCAGGCCATCCAGTTCGGGCAGCATGCGGTCGAGGGTGATCAGGTCGTAATCACCACTCACCGCGCGGACCAGCCCCTCGCGGCCGTTGTCCACCCAATCTACGTCCAGTCCATGGCTACTCAGCTCGGCGACAATCTCGCGGGCCGTTACGGCGTCATCCTCGATGGTCAAAATGCGGGTCATAGGATTACCTGGTGAGCGTTCACACTAGAAGTGGCGACATTTTGCCAAGAAGTTGCTGAATGTTTCCTAAATAAAACTTCATCTTCCTGAAACTGACTCCGCAGTGTGGGAGCTGGCTTGCCTGCGATGGCGGCTTACCTGCTGACATATTCATTGGCTGTCATGCCGCTATCGCAGGCAAGCCAGCTCCCACAGGGGAGTGCATTACGCCCGCCTGATATCGCCGTTTATTGCAACCTGCATGATGTGATTAAGTTCAATTTAAATAAGTTATTGAAATTAAACACATTTATTTTTTATGGCGGCTGGCACGCTGCCTGCACTGTCCGTTTTGAGACTTGTAACATCATTTTTCGTGCCTGGAGCAAAACAACAATGATCACATCCTCATCCACGCTGCAAGAGTCAAGCACGCTCTCCGGGGTTTCCTGGGGGGCGATTTTCGCCGGGGCCGCTGCGGCGGCTGCCTTGTCACTGATCCTGGTGTTGCTGGGTTTCGGCCTGGGCTTTTCGGCGGTGTCGCCGTGGGCGGACAGCGGTATCAGCGCCAAGGGCCTTGGCATTTCCACAATTGTCTGGCTGGCGTTCACCCAGATCGTTGCGTCGGGCCTGGGCGGTTACATCGCCGGTCGTTTGCGGGTGAAGTGGGCCAATATGCACGGGGACGAGGTGTATTTTCGCGATACCGCCCATGGCTTCCTGGCGTGGGCAGTGGCCACATTGATCACGGCGATGCTGGTGGTCGGTTCGGTCAGCAGTGTGGTCAGCGGCGGCGTGAAAGCCGGCGCCAGCGTGGCCTCGGGCGCGGCCAGCGGCCTCACCCAGGCGGCGGGCAGTGCGGCCAAGGGCGCCGACAGTGGTGACTTCGGTTATTACGTCGACAGCCTGTTCCGCGATGATCGCCCCGCGGCGGTCAGCGATGATACGGCGCATGCCGTGGTCGGTCGCATCCTGACGCGTACATTGAGCAACGACGGCCAACTGGCAGCGGAAGACCGTGCCTACCTGGCCCAACTGATCAGCCAGCGCACCAACCTGAGCCAGGCCGATGCCGAAGCCCGTATCGACAAGGTGTATGGCGATGCGCGCAAAACTGTTGAAGACGCCAAGCTCAAAGCCAAGCAGGCTGCTGAGACCGCGGCGAAAGTGGCGGCGTACACCTCGCTGTGGACCTTTGTAGCGCTGCTCATCGGTGCGTTCTTCGCCAGCTTCGCCGCCACCTTCGGCGGTCGCCGCCGGGATGCCGTGGTGTACGTCGAAACCGAAAACTACGTTCGTTAATTCAAGGAGAACATGATGCGCTCATTACTGCTGTGGTTCCTCGGCGTGCCGATTCCGGTGATCATTCTGATCGCGATCTTCATGCACTAATTGTGGGAGCGAGCTTGCTCGCGAAAAACTTCTGGGCGCCGCGTTCATTCATAATGACCGCGGCGTTCTTGCGTTTTTCGCGAGCAAGCTCGCTCCTACAGGTGGCGGGTCAGTCGTCGAACCCGACCTGTTCATGGATTTCATCGACCTTCAATTCCAACCGATACGCCACCGCAATGAACAACGCCTGGCACAGGCACAGGGTGGCGCTCAACGAGCGGAAAGCAAACGAAGAGCCTTCATTGACCAACAACACCGCGTTCGCCCGCTTGGCCAGGGGCGACAGGTTGCTGTCGGTGATGATCAGGGTCTTGGCCTGGTGATGCTGCGCGATGCGCAGGCAGTGCTGGGTCTCTTTGCCGTAGGGCGTAAAACTGATCGCAATCACCAAGTCATTGGCGCGCACGCTGCGCATCTGCTCGCGATAACTGCCGCCTAGGCCCGAGATCAAGTGGATGCGCTTGTTGGTGTGCTGCAGGTTGTAGACCAGGTAATCGGCCACTGCAAAAGAGCGGCGCACGCCGACCACGTAGATGTTGTCGGCATTGACCACCAGGTCCACGGCTTTCTCGAAGGCAGCGTCGTCCAACTCCAACCCCAGGCGTTCGATGCCCGACAGGGTAGCGTTGACGCACTCACGCGCCAGGTCGCCGCCGCTGGCCTTCTGTGACTTGTTGGCGATCATGCTGCGGATGCGCTGTTGGTAGTTCTGCACCGGCGTGGTCTTGTGGGTATACGCCTCGCGAAACAGCGCCTGCATCTCACTGAACCCACTGAAGCCGAAACGCTGGGAAAACCGCACGATGGCCGAGGGGTGCACTTCGCATTCCCGCGCGATGTCGCTGATGCGGTCGACCATGATCCGGTCGCTCTGCTGGCTCATGTAGCTGGCGATGCGCTTGAGCTGGCGCGGCAGGCTCTCGTATTCGTCGGTGATCAGCTGCAACAGGCGTTCGGCATTGACCGGAGGGCTGGTGACTGTTTCTTCCAGGGTGGTCTCGGGATCGGTGCGGGACATGGGCAATCCTTCTGGCGTGTTCGTCTGATGCGCTGATAGGTGGCGCAAGTCTACAGGGTAGGCGCAAAAAAATACCCCGGCATCACGGCCCGCGTGGCCTGCTGAAACGATGCATGGGCGCTGGCGTGCCACTATCCTGATGTATTGGAAAAAATATTCCACTAAAAATAAATATGGAATAAATATTGATTTCTGCCTTCGGACGTTCTAGTCTGCTCCCACCAAGAGCGTTTGCCGTCGCCACGGCGGTACAACGCAGGCTGATAAAAATAACAGGAGCCAGCATGGGCCAGACTCGTTTTGCCAGTGGGCGTCAATTGGATCTGATTTGCCTCGGGCGCCTGGGCGTCGATCTCTATGCGCAGCAAGTCGGTGCGCGGCTTGAGGATGTGTCCAGCTTCGCCAAGTACCTGGGCGGTTCTTCCGCCAATATCGCTTTCGGCACCGCTCGGCTTGGGCTCAAGTCGGCAATGCTGAGCCGGGTAGGCGATGACCACATGGGCCGTTTCCTGGTGGAATCCCTGGCCCGCGAAGGCTGCGATGTCAGCGGCATCAAGGTCGACCCGGAGCGCCTCACCGCCTTGGTCCTGCTGGGCCTCAAAGACCGTGAAACCTTCCCCCTGGTGTTCTACCGCGAAAACTGCGCCGACATGGCCCTGCGCGCCGAAGACATCAGCGAAACCTTTATTGCCTCCAGCAAGGCGCTGTTGATCACCGGTACGCATTTCTCCACCGACGGCGTGTACAAGGCCAGCCTCCAGGCTCTGGACTACGCGGCCAAGCACAACGTCAAGCGCGTGCTGGATATCGACTATCGCCCCGTATTGTGGGGCTTGGCGGGCAAGGCCGATGGCGAAACCCGTTTTGTTGCCGACCAGAATGTCAGCCAGCATGTGCAGAAGATCCTGCCGCGTTTCGACCTGATCGTTGGCACCGAAGAGGAATTCCTCATTGCCGGAGGCAGTGAAGACCTGCTCACGGCCCTGCGCACCGTGCGTGAACTGACCCCGGCCACCCTGGTGGTCAAGCTCGGCCCCCAGGGCTGCACGGTGATCCACGGCGCGATTCCCGCGCGCCTGGAAGACGGGGCGATCTACCCCGGTGTACGGGTTGAAGTGCTCAACGTGCTGGGCGCCGGTGATGCCTTTATGTCGGGCTTCCTCAGCGGCTGGATCAATGATGCCAGCGATGAGCGTTGCAGCCAGTTGGCCAATGCCTGTGGCGGCCTGGTGGTGTCACGCCACGCCTGCGCGCCAGCGATGCCGACACCTGCCGAACTCGATTACCTGTTCAACAGCCCCGTGCCCATCACCCGGCCAGACCAGGACGTGACCCTGCAACGCCTGCACCGTGTCACAGTGCCGCGCAAAGCCTGGAAGCAACTGTTCGTGTTTGCTTTCGACCACCGCTGGCAATTGGTGGAGCTGGCGCAAAAAGGCGGCCAGGCCCCTGAGCGTATCAGCGACATCAAGCAGTTGTTTATCCAGGCCATCGAACGCGTGGAGCGCAAACTCAGCGAGCAGGGCGTCGAGGCCGATGTGGGCCTGCTCGCCGACCAACGCTTTGGCCAGGATGCACTCAACGCGGCCACGGGTCGCGGCTGGTGGATCGCGCGCCCGGTGGAAGTGCAGAACTCGCGGCCCCTGGCGTTCGAGCACGGGCGTTCAATTGGCAGCAACCTGATTGCCTGGCCCCAGGAACACATCATCAAGTGCCTGGTGCAATTTCACCCCGATGACGAGCCGATGCTGCGCCTGGAACAGGAAGCGCAACTCAAGGCGGTGTACGAGGCGTCGCTGGTCAGTGGCCACGAACTGCTGCTGGAAGTCATCCCGCCCAAGGATCACCCGTCCACTTACCCGGACGTGCTCTACCGCAGCCTCAAGCGCCTCTACAACCTGGGCATCTACCCGGCCTGGTGGAAGATCGAAACCCAGTCGGCCGCAGACTGGAAAAAGCTCGACGAACTGATCCAGGAACGCGACCCGTACTGCCGTGGTGTGGTGTTGCTGGGCCTGAATGCTTCCCTCGAATTTCTAGCCGATGGTTTTAAACAAGCCAGCCAGAGCAGCACCTGCCGTGGGTTTGCCGTGGGCCGCACGATCTTCCACGAGCCGAGCCGGGCGTGGATGGCGGGGGAGATTGATGATGAAACGCTGATCCAGCAGGTGCAGGCGACCTTCGAACAGCTCATCAATGCCTGGCTCAGCGCCCGAACCTGATGCATGACCGATATCTGTAGGAGCGAGCTTGCTCGCGAAGATCGTTAAGGATTACACGGGCATTCTGGCGAAACGCGCTGCCCTTGCGTTTTTCGCGAGCAAGCTCGCTCCTACAGTTGAGAAGCGACTTGAATAATAAAGGTGCAGCCATGCCCGCAATCCGAATTGGCATCAACCCGATCTCCTGGAGCAACGACGACCTCCCGGCCCTCGGCGGTGAGACCCCGCTGAGCACGGCCCTGAGCGAAGGCAGGGACATCGGCTACGAAGGTTTTGAACTCAACGGCAAGTTCCCCAAGGATGCCCAGGGCGTCGCTGACGTGCTGCGTCCCTATGACCTGGCGCTGGTGTCCGGTTGGTACTCCAGCCGCCTGGCCCGCCGTTCGGTGGCTGAAGAAATCGACGCCATTGCCGCCCATGTCGAACTGCTCAAACACAACGGCGCCTCGGTGCTGGTATACGGCGAAGTGGCCGACTCGATCCAGGGCTCGCGCATCCGTTTGATCGAGCGCCCGCGTTTTCACAGTGAACAGGCCTGGCAGGCTTACGCCGACAAACTCACTGAACTTGCGCGCTTCACCTTGTCCCAGGGCGTGCGTCTGGCCTACCACCACCATATGGGCGCCTACGTCGAATCCCCCGACGACATCGACCAGTTGATGAAACGCACGGGGCCGGAAGTCGGCCTGCTGTTCGATTCGGGCCACTGCTATATGGGCGGCGGCGAACCCATCGACGTACTGCGCAAGCATATCGACCGCGTCTGCCATGTGCATTTCAAGGACGTACGCAAACCGGTAGTGCAACTGGCGCGCAACCAGATGTGGAGCTTCCCGGACTGCATCGTCAACGGCACCTTTACCGTGCCCGGCGATGGGGATATCGACTTCGCACCGTTGCTGGATGTGTTGCTCGCGGCCAGATACAAGGGCTGGCTGGTGGTGGAAGCCGAGCAGGACCCGGCCGTGGCGCCCAGCTATATCTACGCGAAGAAGGGTTACGACACCCTGCGTGCGCTTCTCAACCAGAGGACTTGAGTGATGAGCTTGTTGGTCAAAAGCAGCAAACGCGGGCAAACCATGGTGGCGCTGGAAGCGGGGCGCCTGGAGTACGTAGGCTTTGCCGCGTACCGCCTGAGTCTGGGCGAAACCCTGCCGGTCAGTGCGGGCGATCAGGAATTGTGCCTGGTGCTGCTCAGCGGTCGGGTGAATATTGAAGGCGAAGGCTTCCATTGGCAGAACCTGGGGGATCGCCAGTCGGTGTTCGAAGACAAGTCACCGTTCGCCGCCTATTTGCCGCCGGGCACTGACGCCCGAGTCACGGCCCTGAGCGATGTGCAGATTGCCGTCTGCGCAGCGCCGGGTGCTACGGGTTTCGCCCCGCGCTTGATCCGCCCCGAGCAGTGCAAGCGCAGTGTGCGCGGCAAAGGCGCCAACACCCGCTACGTGTGCGACATCCTGCCCGACAGCGAGCCGGCCCATTCGCTGCTGGTGGTGGAAGTGCGCACGCCGTCGGGGCATTCCTCCAGCTACCCGCCGCACAAGCACGACACCGACGACCTGCCGCACCAGAGCTTCCTGGAAGAGACCTACTACCACCAGATCAACCCGCCCCAGGGCTTTGTATTCCAGCGCGTGTACACCGACGATCGCAGCATCGACCAGGCCATGGCCGTGGAAAACAGCGACCTGGTGGTGGTGCCCAAGGGCTATCACCCGGTCAGCGTGCCGTACGGCTACGAGTCTTATTACCTGAACGTGATGGCCGGCCCCAAGCGTGCCTGGCATTTCCATAACGACCCGCAGCACAGCTGGCTGCTGGACCTGTAAACGGTGTTGGACGGAGAACAAAAATAATGAAGTCGCCGCTACGTTTTGCCCTTAACCGCATGGTCGCCCCCAACCTGTCCTTGCCGGATTTCATCCAGTTGGCGGCGGCGCTCAATTGCGAGGCCATTGAGATCCGCAACGACCTCAAAAACCGTGAAATCGAATACGGCACACCCGCCAGCCACGTGCGCGAGTTGTGCGCAGCGCAGGGCATCAAGGTGCTGTCGATCAACGCGCTGTACCCCTTTGATGTGTGGAACGACGAGCGTCGTGCCCAGGCAATCGAACTGGCCACCTACGCCCGTGAGTGCGGTGCCGAAGGTTTGGTGATGTGCCCGTTCAATCAGCCTGGCGATACGCGCAACGACGCGCAGCGCGCCGCCGGTTTGCGCACGGCGTTGAGCGAGCTGGCGTTGATCCTGCGCGAGTACGGGATTCTCGGCTTCATCGAGCCCCTGGGCTTCACGGTATCCGCTCTGCGCCGCAAGCGCGTGGCAGTGGACGCGATCAAGGCCATCGGTGGCCTGGATGTGTTTCGGGTGGTGCACGATACCTTTCACCATCACCTGGCCGGCGAGCATGAGTTCTTCCCGGAACTCACCGGGCTGGTGCATATCTCGGGCGTGGAAGAGCGCGAGGCGCCGTTGGACTCGATCCGCGACGGCCACCGCGTGCTGGTGGGCGAGGACGATATCCTCGGTAATGCGGCGCAGATCGACACGTTGCTGAGCACCGGTTACAGCGGCTATTTGTCGTTCGAGCCGTTTGCCGAAAGCGTGCACGGGTTGGCGGATATCCGGCAGGCGTTGGGCAGCAGCATGGCGTATTTGCAAAAGCCCCTAACCTGACACCGGCACAACCTGTGGGAGCGGGCTTGCTCGCTCCCACACTGGATAGTCGCTGATCGACAGATTTGCATTCATACAAGGTGCGAACATGACCACAACAAGATTGACCATGGCCCAGGCCCTGGTGAAGTTCCTGGATAACCAGTACATCGAAGTCGACGGCGTACAGAGCAAGTTTGTCGCCGGGGTATTCACTATTTTCGGGCATGGCAATGTGTTGGGCCTCGGCCAGGCCCTGGAGCAGGACAGCGGCGACCTGGTGGTGCATCAGGGCCGCAATGAGCAAGGCATGGCCCATGCCGCCATCGGGTTTGCCAAGCAGCATCTGCGCCGCAAGATCTATGCGTGCACGGCCTCGGTCGGGCCGGGCGCGGCCAATATGCTCACCGCCGCGGCGACTGCCACCGCCAACCGTATCCCGTTGCTGTTGTTGCCCGGCGATGTCTATGCCAGCCGCCAGCCCGACCCGGTGTTACAGCAGATCGAACAGTTCCACGACCTGAGCATCAGCACCAACGACGCCTTCCGTTCCGTGAGCAAGTACTGGGACCGCATCAACCGCCCCGAGCAACTGATGACCGCGGCGATCCACGCCATGCGTGTGCTGACCGACCCGGCCGAAACCGGCGCGGTAACACTGGCCTTGCCCCAGGATGTACAAGCCGAAGCCTGGGACTACCCCGACTATTTCCTGCAAAAACGCGTGCACCGCATCGACCGACGCCCGGCCACCCGCGCCATGCTCGATGACGCGCTCGCGGCGTTTCGCGGCAAGCGCAAGCCGCTGATCATTTGCGGCGGCGGGGTCAAATACTCTGGCGCCAACGCAGCGTTGCAAGCTTTTGCCGAGCGCTTCGATATTCCCTTCGCCGAAACCCAGGCGGGCAAGAGCGCGGTGGTGTCCAGCCATCCGCTGAACGTCGGCGGCATCGGCGAAACCGGCTGCCTGGCGGCCAACCTGCTGGCGCCCGAGGCCGACCTGATCATTGGCATCGGCACCCGTTATACCGACTTTACCACCTCGTCAAAATCGCTGTTCAAGCACCCCGAGGTGAAGTTTCTCAACCTCAATATCAGCCCAGCCGACGCCTTGAAACTGGACGGCGTGCAAGTGCTGGCCGATGCAAAAGTGGCCCTTGAAGCACTGGCCACTGCCCTGGGTGATTACCGTTCGGGCTGGGGCGAGCAGATCGCTGACGCCAAGGCGCAACTCGACGCCGAAGTGGACCGCGTGCATCAGGTGCAATACCTGGGCGATGAGTTCGTCCCCGAAGTCGACGACCACCTGGACCGTGCCGTCCTGCGCGAATTCATCGAGCTGACCGGTTCGTGCCTGACCCAAAGTGCTGTGCTTGGCGTGCTCAATGCACGCCTGGCCGATGACGCGATCATTGTGGCCGCCGCCGGCAGCCTGCCCGGTGATTTGCAGCGTGCCTGGCGCAGCAAGGGCGTCAACACCTACCACGTCGAGTATGGCTATTCATGCATGGGCTACGAGATCAACGCCGCCCTGGGCGTGAAGCTGGCCGAGCCGAGCAAGGAGGTGTACGCCCTGGTTGGTGATGGCTCCTACATGATGCTGCACTCGGAGCTGGCCACCTCGATTCAGGAGCGGCGCAAGATCAACGTGGTGCTGTTGGACAACATGGCGTTCGGTTGCATCAACAATCTGCAGATCGGCAATGGCATGGACAGCTTCGGCACCGAGTTCCGCTACCGCAACCCCGAGAGCGGCAAGCTCGACGGTGGCTTGGTGCCGGTGGATTTCGCCATGAGTGCGGCGGCTTACGGCTGCAAGACCTACAAGGTCAGCACCTTGGAACAGCTGGAAGCGGCGTTGGCCGATGCCCGCACGCAAACCGTCTCCACGCTGATCGATATCAAGGTGCTGCCCAAGACCATGGTCCACGGCTACCTGTCGTGGTGGCGGGTGGGGGTGGCGCAAGTGTCCACCAGTGAACGCACGAATGCAGCGGCAAAAAAACTCAATGAACACCTGGCCAAGGCCCGGCAGTACTAACAACAAGAGGAGTGTTTGCATGTCTTTGAAGCTTGGAGTGATTGGTACGGGCGCCATTGGCCGGGACCATATTCGTCGTTGCAGCCAGGCCTTGCTCAACAGCCAGGTGGTGGCCGTCACCGACATCAACCTTGAGCAGGCAGCCCAGGTGGTGGCGGATTTGAAGCTGGACGCCGAGGTGTACCCGGACGGCCATGCGCTGATCAACTCGCCAGAGGTCGAAGCGGTACTGGTGACGTCCTGGGGGCCGAGCCATGAAGAATTTGTGCTGGCCGCGATCACCGCCGGCAAACCGGTGTTCTGCGAGAAACCCCTGGCGGTGACGGCCGAGGGCTGCCGCAACATTGTCGAGGCCGAAGTGGCCCACGGCAAGCGCCTGGTCCAGGTGGGTTTCATGCGCCCGTACGACCAGGGCTACCGCGCCCTCAAGGCGGTGATCGACAGCGGCCAGATTGGCGAGCCGTTGATGCTGCACTGCGCGCACCGTAACCCCACGGTGGGCGAAAACTACAACACCGGCATGGCGATCACCGACACCCTGATCCATGAGTTGGACGTGCTGCGTTGGCTGCTTAATGACGACTACGTGTCCGTGCAGGTGGTGTTCCCGCGCAAGACCAGCAAGGCGCTGGCGCACCTGCGTGACCCGCAGATCGTGCTGCTGGAAACCGCCAAAGGCACGCGTATCGACGTGGAAGTGTTTGTGAACTGCCAATACGGCTACGACATCCAGTGTGAAGTGGTGGGGGAGAGCGGTATCGCCAAGTTGCCGGAGCCATCCCAAGTGCAACTGCGCAGCGAGGCGAAGCTGTCCAATGCGATCCTGATGGATTGGAAGGATCGGTTTATCGGTGCCTATGACGTGGAACTGCAGGCATTTATCGACAGCGTGCTGGCAGGGCAAGTCGGCGGGCCGTCGGCCTGGGATGGGTTTGCGGCGGCGGTGGCGGCGGATGCGTGTATTGAAGCACAGGGCAGTGGGCAGATTGTGAAAGTCAGCCTGCCGGATCGCCCGCGCTTCTACGGTTAACTCACTGCAGAAATGTGGTTGACACTGTGGGAGCTGGCTTGCCTGCGATAGCGGTCTATCAGTGACAGATTGATTGCCTGACTCACTGCTATCGCAGGCAAGCCAGCTCCCACAGTTGATTGGGTTTCCAAATCAATTGTGGAGTTGAGCATGCGAATCGGACTAGTGGGCTACGGCCACGGTGGGCGCTTTTTTCATGCGCCGCTGATCGCCACCCTGCCTGGCGCTACCTTTGTCGGCGTGGTGACGCGTGCACCCGAACGTCGCCAGCAATTGAGTACAGATCTTCCTGGTATCAAAGCCTTCGACTCCATCGGCCAGATCGTCGAAGCCGGCGTCGATGCCCTGGTGATTTCCACCACGCTCAAAGGTCGCCCGGCCTTGGTGCTGGAAGCCATCGAGCACGGGGTGGCGGTAGTCAGCGACAAACCCTTTGCCGCCAACGCCGAACAAGCCCAGGCCCTGATTACCGCGGCCGAGCGCCAGGGGTCGTTGCTCAGCGTCTACCAGAACCGGCGCTGGGATTCGGATTACCTGACCCTGCGCAAACTGATCGACGCTGGCGCCCTGGGCACCATCACCCGCTTTGAATCCCGTGTGGAGCGCTACAGTCCGCAGGCCGTGGGCAATGCCAGCGGTGGCGGCTGGCTGCGTGACCTGGGCAGCCACCTGGTCGACCAGGCGCTGCAACTGTTCGGCCCGGTGGATCGGGTGTTCGCCCAATTGCACTACACCCCTGAGCATCCCACCGTGGACCACGGCTTCTTTCTCTCCCTCACCCACGCCAACGGCGTGATTTCGCACCTGTGGGGCAACGCGTTGCAGAACAGCCAGGCGCCGAGATTTCGCGTCAGTGGCAGCTTGGGTTGCTACACCGTCGACGGCCTGGACGGCCAGGAAGAAGCGCTGCTGGCCGGCAAGTCGCCGAAAACCGAAGGTGAACACTGGGGCGCTGAGGAGCATCGACGCTGGGGCTGGTTTGAACAAGGGCCGGAGCGTGAGCGGGTGCCGTCGGAGAAGGGCTGCTGGCCCCACTTCTATCGGCAGTTGCAAGCGGCCGTGGTAGGGCAGGGGCCGCTGCCGGTCAACGCCTATGACGCCCTGGAAACCACCCGTATATTGGACGCCGCGCGCCTGAGTGCTGAGCGTCAACAGGTGGTTTCGACAAAAATAGAATAAAATTCTAAAACAGGTTGATGTGGAAATTATTTTCTAATACAGTCTTTTCCAGGTTGCATAAAGTACGTCCAGGAACCTACGGACGACTCAACAAAAACAAGATCAAAAACAACCAGGTACCGTCAGATGAAAATCTTCAACGCTGTACTGCGAGTTTTACGCCCCCTCCAAGCGCCACGCGGACTGCCCCGCGCCCGGCCGTTCTACTTCTCCTTCCTGAATGTGCTGTGCGTCGAAAACCAGGGCGCGCTGGTGTGCTGCATTCCTGGCGCGCCGGTGGTGCGACTGACCGCCGAGTCCTGATCAACGCAACGTCGAAAAAAACCAACAAGAAAGTGGAGACAGACCGTTCATGAAGACCCCGATCCGTTTTACCGCCCTGGCCCTGTCCATGCTGCTGGCCAGTGGCATTGCCGGCGCGGCCGACCTCAAGGTGGGCGTGACGATGTCCGCGTTCGATGACACCTTCCTCACCTACCTGCGCGAGGACATGGACAAGCAAGCCAAGTCCTATCCCAAAGGCGATGGCGTGCAACTGCAGTTCGAAGATGCCCGCGCCGATGTGGTCAAGCAGTTGAGCCAGGTCGAGAACTTCATCAGCCAGAAGGTCGACGCGATTATCGTCAACCCGGTCGATACCGCGTCGACCAAGAACATCATCAGTGCCGCCACCAAGGCGGGCATTCCGCTGGTGTTCGTCAACCGCCGCCCAGACCAGAAAGACCTGCCCAAGGACGTGGTGGCCGTGACCTCCGATGACGTCGAGGCCGGCCGCCTGCAAATGCAGTACATCGCCGAAAAGCTCGGCGGCAAGGGCAAGGTCGTGATCCTGTTGGGCGACCTGGCGAACAACTCCACTACCAACCGCACCAAGGGCGTGAAGGAAGTACTGGCCAAGTACCCGGACATCAAGATCGAGCAGGAACAAACCGGCATTTGGTTGCGTGACAGGGGCATGACCCTGGTCAACGACTGGCTGACCCAGGGCCGCGAGTTCAATGCGGTGCTGGCCAACAATGATGAGATGGCGATTGGTGCGTCCATGGCCCTGAGATCGGCCGGCAAGGAAAAAGGCAGCGTGTTGATTGCCGGTGTCGACGGCACGCCCGATGGCTTGAACGCGATCACCAAGGGCGACATGACCGTGTCAGCCTTCCAGGACGCCAAGGGCCAGGCAGTGGGTTCGGTGGAAGCGGCGCGCAAGATGGCCAAGAACGAGCCGGTCGAGCAAAACGTGGTGATCCCGTTCCAGTTGATCACCCCGGACAACGTCAAAGACTTCAAGTAGCCCCGACATAACAACAAAAGCTGGCAGGGCGGTCACGGCCGCCCTGCAGATGGAGTACCTCCCTATGCTTGCTCAAGCCGCCACGTCTCAGCCCGCCGCCCACCCGGCGCTGGCGCTGGACGAACCCTACCTGCTGGAAATCCTCAACATCAGCAAAGGCTTTCCCGGTGTCGTGGCCCTGGACGATGTGCAACTGCGGGTGCGCCCCGGCACGGTGCTGGCGTTGATGGGCGAGAACGGTGCGGGCAAATCGACGCTGATGAAGATCATCGCCGGCATCTACCAGCCCGACGCCGGCGAGATTCGCCTGCGTGGCAAGCCGATCACCTTTGAAACGCCGCTGGCCGCGCAAAAGGCCGGGATCGCGATGATCCACCAGGAACTCAACCTGATGCCCCATATGAGCATCGCCGAGAACATCTGGATCGGCCGCGAACAGCTCAACAGCCTGCACATGGTCAACCACCGCGAAATGCACCGCTGCACGGCCGAGTTGCTGGCGCGCCTGCGCATCAACCTCGACCCGGAAGAACAGGTCGGCAACCTGAGCATTGCCGAGCGGCAGATGGTCGAGATTGCCAAGGCGGTGTCCTACGACTCCGACATCCTGATCATGGATGAACCCACCTCGGCCATTACCGACAAGGAAGTGGCCCACCTGTTTTCGATCATTGCCGACCTCAAGTCCCAGGGCAAAGGCATCGTCTATATCACCCACAAGATGAACGAAGTGTTCGCCATCGCCGATGAAGTGGCGGTGTTCCGTGACGGCCAATACATCGGCTTGCAACGGGCCGACAGCATGAACAGCGACAGCCTCATCTCGATGATGGTCGGGCGTGAGCTGAGCCAGTTGTTCCCGGTGCGCGAGACGCCGATTGGTGACCTGCTGCTGTCGGTGCGCGACCTGAGCCTGGACGGCGTCTTCAAGGACGTATCGTTCGACCTGCACGCCGGGGAGATCCTCGGTATCGCCGGGCTGATGGGCTCCGGGCGCACCAACGTGGCGGAAGCCATTTTTGGCATCACCCCAAGCTCCAGCGGGCAAATCACCCTGGACGGCAAGGCGGTGCGCATTACCGACCCGCATATGGCCATCGAGAAAGGCTTTGCGCTGTTGACCGAGGACCGCAAGCTCAGCGGCCTGTTCCCGTGCCTGTCGGTGCTGGAGAACATGGAGATGGCGGTGTTGCCGCACTATTCGGGCAACGGCTTCATCCAGCAGAAAGCCTTGCGTGCCCTGTGTGAAGACATGTGCAAGAAGCTGCGGGTGAAAACTCCGTCCCTGGAACAATGCATCGACACCTTGTCCGGTGGCAACCAGCAAAAGGCCTTGCTGGCGCGCTGGCTGATGACCAACCCCCGCTTGCTGATCCTGGATGAACCGACACGCGGCATCGACGTGGGCGCCAAGGCCGAGATCTATCGCTTGATCGCCTTCCTCGCCAGCGAAGGCATGGCGGTGATCATGATTTCCTCCGAACTGCCCGAGGTGCTCGGCATGAGCGACCGGGTGATGGTGATGCACGAAGGCGAACTGATGGGCACCTTGGATCGCGCCGAGGCGACCCAGGAAAAAGTCATGCAGTTGGCTTCCGGGATGACCGCAGTCCACTGATCTACAGAATAAGAAGGTGATGGGTTATGAACGCAATAACAGACAACAAGCCGGCAACCGCACCGGTCAAGAACCGTCGACGCATGCCCACCGAGCTGAGTATCTTCCTGGTGCTGATCGGTATCGGCCTGGTGTTTGAATTGTTCGGCTGGATCGTGCGCGACCAGAGCTTTCTGATGAACTCCCAGCGCCTGGTGCTGATGATCCTGCAGGTGTCGATCATTGGCCTTCTGGCCATCGGTGTGACCCAGGTGATCATCACCACGGGCATCGACCTGTCGTCCGGCTCGGTGCTGGCGTTGTCGGCGATGATTGCTGCCAGCCTGGCGCAAACCTCCGACTTTTCCCGGGCGGTGTTTCCGTCCCTTACCGATCTGCCGGTGTGGATCCCGGTGGCGATGGGCTTGGGCGTGGGGCTTTTAGCGGGGGCGATCAACGGCAGCATTATCGCGGTCACCGGCATCCCGCCGTTTATCGCGACCCTGGGCATGATGGTCTCGGCCCGTGGCCTGGCGCGCTACTACACCGAAGGCCAGCCGGTGAGCATGCTCTCGGACTCCTATACAGCAATCGGCCATGGCGCCATGCCGGTGATTATCTTCCTGGTGGTGGCGGTGATCTTCCACATTGCCCTGCGTTACACCAAGTATGGCAAGTACACCTATGCCATCGGCGGCAATATGCAGGCGGCGCGTACCTCGGGGATCAACGTCAAGCGCCACTTGATCATTGTCTACAGCATCGCGGGTCTTCTGGCGGGCCTGGCCGGCGTGGTGGCCTCGGCACGTGCAGCGACGGGGCAGGCCGGCATGGGCATGTCCTACGAGCTGGACGCGATTGCCGCCGCAGTGATCGGCGGTACCAGCCTGGCCGGCGGCGTAGGGCGCATCACCGGCACGGTGATCGGCGCGCTGATCCTCGGGGTGATGGCCAGCGGGTTTACCTTTGTCGGGGTGGACGCGTATATCCAGGACATCATCAAGGGCCTGATCATTGTGGTAGCGGTGGTGATCGACCAATACCGCAACAAGCGCAAGCTCAAGCGCTGAATACCTGCCCCCTGTAGGAGCGAGCTTGCTCGCGAAAGCTGCAAAGATAACGCGGGCTACCTGATTGAACGCGGTGTCCTTGAGTGCTTCGCGAGCAAGCTCGCTCCTACAGGGGATCAGGCCCTTTCAACCGTTTGTCTTCTATATAGCTCCACAACACTGAATTTCTTGCTATAAACGCACTCCGATGACCATTCGCCAAGCCCGTCCTGGTGCTTTTGGGGGTTAATCGGGAAAAAATGCCTGTCTTTTCAGTTGCTGCGTCCTCAAGTCGGCCTTAGACTGCCGCCCCTCGTAAATTGAGTGCCGGGTGGCGCTTGAAATGGACGGCGCCCTTCCGAGACCTGCACAGGCCTTGCGGAACGCTCCCTTATTCGCCTTAATGCACGTATTTTTTATAGAGAAATCAATGACAAAGGAAAAGTTGCTGGCCATGCCGGCGGATGACTACATGAATGCCGAACAGCACGCTTTTTTCGAGAAGTTGCTGCAAGACATGAAAGTGGAACACCACGAGCGCATTGAGCAGAACCGTATCGCCATTGAAAGCCTGGACACCCCGGCCGACCCGGCTGACGCGGCTTCCGTGGAAGAAGAGCGCACCTGGTTGGTGAATGCCATTGACCGCGACCAGCGCATGCTGCCGCAACTTGAGCGCGCCCTGGAACGCATCAAGGAAGATTCCTTTGGCTGGTGTGACGACAGCGGCGAGCCTATCGGCCTCAAGCGCCTGCTGATCAGCCCTACCACCAAGTACTGCATCGAAGCGCAAGAGCGTCACGAGCAGATCGACAAGCACCAGCGTCAAGCCTGATGCGGTGAAGGGGGCGGCTCTTAAGCTGGCCGCCCCGGTCTCTACATTGTTGCTGTTTATGCAATGAAGCTATTCCGAAGATAGCTTTTTCCAACTGGAATAAAACCGTAGCATGGCCAACATTGTTAGCCAGCTAACTAATGCTGCGGAGAAGCTCCATGCAAAACAAAGTCGATGTGGCCGTGATGATCGGCAGTGGCGTACCCGAAACTCTGCGTGCCATGGGCCAGCGAGCTTGCTGGGTGGTGTTGCTCAACGGTGAGCAGCGCGGTACGGCATTCGCCAGCCGGGATGAGGCGCAGGAATGCCAGGCTGCCTGGCAAGCGCTGTTGCGCAGTGAAGCGTCAGACAGCCTGCATTGATCACACGCGGGGAGGCTGGTGCAGCAGTGCATTGAGGTCATCCACTGCGGGCGCCCACTCTGCGTCGATGTGCAATTGCTCCCTGAGAAAGTTCGCCTGCTGTTCGCTCCAGAACGGCGCGTCGATGAGTTTTACATCATCGGGCAGGCGATGTTCAGCGGTGAAGCGCTCGATAGCTTCCTGGCTGGAATCCAGGCCCAGTTGTTCGAACAGGGTTTCAAGGGTTGGGGTGGTGGTGTCCATAACGTTCTCCATGCGGGCTTATCGTCATGCATGTGAGGGGTAGAGGACGCCAGAGTTCTATCGGATTGTCAGGAATTGAGCGCGCCGCAATCCACGGCGGCTTTCAGCGCCTGGGCCGCTTCTCTGCCTGCTACGGCAGCTGCGTCGGCTGTTTTGAACCAGCGGTCTTTTTCTACCTGATGCGCGGTGACCTTGTTCAGCGGCGGTTTGGCTCGCATGATGATGACCGCTTGAAACTCGCCGTCTACTTCCATCGCATCACCGTGGATAATAAATTCGCCAATATCAAATTCCGTCACGTATAGCTTTCCCTTCAAGGTAACTGCGTTGATGAAACCTGACCCGCAGGGGGCAAACTTCAATGGACGGGCCAGTATGGCAGTTGTTGAGGGGCGGTGGCGCAGTAAAGTCAGCCAGGTGACGAAACGACCCGACCGCAACGAGCGTGCAGTTTTGCTTCCAGAGCCTTGGCCAGTTCACAGGCCTTGTTGTGATCGCTGCGAAAACCCTTGATCCTGCCGCTGGGCACTTCAAGAATATGAAAAAAGTTCTTTCCTGCCGGTACAACTTGGTACAGCACTGAATTGGAGTACCCGTCAAGGTTAAGCAAGCAGTAGTATTGGCGTTCGTCTGGACATGATGAACGAGTGTGGAAAGACGTAGCGTCGTGTTGACGTCGTTGCATGCTCAGCTCCTGTCGATCGATCTTATTGGCCGGTGGTTAGCATTTGCGGTGGTTTTGACCCCGGTTGCTGTTTTAGTATTGTCGTCGGCAGTTCGCGACTGGTTCCATGCCTTGCGTATTTTTTTGTGTTGAGTGTCGGAAAACTGCATTTTTAATCGGGTTATTCTCTGAAGTTGGTCGACCTGTATTCTCGGGTCGTTGAACCTGTGATTTGCTGTACCACCGGATGACCTTGCATAAGGTCCGCCGCAGATGTCTGTACTAGCCTTATGAGTTCTCTTCAGTTTTTTCATGACGCTGTGATCGTGTCGTAACGGCGATTTTTTTGTGCTGCTCGCTTCGGCGGCCAGCGCTTTTTTGATGTGGGGGCGTTTCCTTGGCAGTCAGTAATCTGGATATGCACGCGTTATTCGTGCTGGGTGATTTGCGCGCTAAGTTGGTCAAGCAGTTTCAATCTCGGTTTGTCTACATCACTGAACAGACGCCGGAAGGTATTTATATCGCCGAGATCGATACCGAAACGGCGCTGGTCGTGGATGACAAGCCACGTCTGGAACTCAAAGTGGGCGACCATTTTCGCGCCTCGGTGTTGCCCAGCCGCGAGGGTGGCAAGTTCGAATTGAGGTTTCGCGACATCAAGTTGACCGTGTACGGCCTCGGCGACTATGCCTTTGTGTCATCGAACGAAGGCCAGGGTATTGTGTTCAAGGAAGGCCACAGCGTGATGCTGGTATTCGCCGCCCATGAGCAATTGCAAGAAGGGTTGACCAAAACCCTGAAGGCCGTGACGGGCAAAGCCGCCAAATGGCGCAAGGGTGAGCTGGTGACCTTCAAGGCCAGCGAGTAGGCGCTGAACGCGTTGTGCCTCTTTGTCTTTTGGAACCTCTACTACAGTTGAGTTGACTTAACTATTCAGAGGCTTCGCGCATTCGCAGCAAAGCCGTTCGCCATGACTGCGAAAACGCGAGGTGCAAAGGCATGAAAGGATTGAAGTCACTGCTGGCAGCGGGCCTGACGACCCTGAGTCTGTCATTGCCGGTATCGGCTGCCCAGGCACCGGTGCATTTTGCCGACCTGAACTGGGAAAGCGGCAGCCTGATCACAGAAGTCCTGCGTTTTATCGTCGAGAAGGGTTATGACCTGCCCACCGACACCTTGCCGGGCACCACCATCACCCTGGAAACCGCCCTGGCCAAGAATGATATCCAGGTGATCGGCGAGGAGTGGGCCGGCCGCAGCCCGGTGTGGGTCAAGGCGCAAGCCGAAGGCAAGGTGGCGGGCCTGGGCGATATCGTCAAAGGCGCCACCGAAGGGTGGTGGGTGCCGGAATACGTGGTCAAGGGTGACCCGTCAAAAGGGCTCAAACCCCTGGCACCGGACCTCAAAAGCGTACAGGACCTGGCGCGTTACAAGGACGTGTTCAAAGACCCTGAATCCCCAGGCAAGGGGCGCTTTCTCAACAGCCCCATCGGCTGGACCTCCGAAGTGGTCAACAAACAGAAGCTCAAGGCTTATGGCCTGGACGACAGCTACGTGAACTTCCGCAGCGGGTCGGGCGCAGCGCTGGATGCGGAGATTGCCTCGTCGATTCGCCGGGGCAAGCCCGTGCTGTTCTACTACTGGTCGCCGACGCCGTTGATGGGGCGCTACAAATTGATCCAGTTGGAAGAACCGCCATTTGACGCAGACGCGTGGAAGACCCTGACTGACGCGGACAACCCGAACCCGAAGCCGACGCGCTCGTTGGCGTCCAAGTTGAGCATTGGCGTATCGACGCCGTTCCAGCAGGAACACCCTCAGATTGCCCAGTTTTTCGAGAAGGTCGAGTTTCCCATCGAGCCGCTTAACAAAGCCTTGGCGGCGATGAGCGAGCGTCACACGCCTCCTAGGGAAGTGGCCCAGGCGTTTCTCAAGGAACATCCACAGGTGTGGAAGGCCTGGTTGACGCAAGAGGTGGCGCAGAAGGTCGAGGCGAGCCTCAACTAAGCGCCAGCCTTTATCCAGTGAAGATCAAAATGTGGGAGCTGGCTTGCCTGCGATGACTGAGTGTCAGACAACCTGTTTTTATGCTGACCCACCGCTATCGCAGGCAAGCCAGCTCCCACATTTGATTGTGTTTGAGCTTTAAAACTTGGTCTGTACAGCCAGCTCAAAGGTCCTCGGTGACCCCAGATAATACGCCGGCGACACATGGGCAAACTCGGCATACACCTTGTTGGTCAGGTTACGCACCCGCCCGGTGACCGAGGTGTTCGCATCCAGCTTATAGCGCAGGAACGTGCCGAACAGCGTGTACGCTGGCACGGTCTGGGTGTTGGCATTGTCTGCATACACCTGGGCGACGTAGCGCGCATCCACGCCACCTTGCCAATCCTCGGCAAAGTCATAGGTCAGCCATAGGTTGCCCACGCGCTTGGGCACGTTGGTCGGCGTGTTGCCCTTGCGCGACACCACGGCGCCGCTGGCGGTTTTTTCGTTGAACTCATCATACTGCGCGTCCACCCAGGCAAAGTTGCCTTCGGCCAATAGCTTCGGTGTGATACGCAACGAGCTGGCCAGTTCAATACCCTTGGACGACTGCGCGCCCACGGGGATGCTGTTGGTCGGGTCCAACGGGTCGGTGACGGCAAAGTCCTTGCGTTCGATCTTGTAGGCGGCGACCGTGGCGGAACCGCGGCCTTCCAGATAATCGAACTTGCTGCCGATTTCCCATTGCTTGCCGGTGGACACGTCGAACACTTGGGTAGTGGTATTGGGTTGTTCGACGGCGGTGCTGTATTGCACGTAGACATTGGCTGAGGGGGTGAATTGATAGGTCAGGCCTACACGCCCCGTCACTGGTTCCCAACTGCGCTTGAAGTGCCGAGGCTTGGTGGCGGTGATGGTGCGGTGGTTGGTCACGTCCAGGTCGATGGCGTCGTAACGCAGGCCGGTCAGCAGCGAGAGCTTATCGGTCAGTCCCAGGCGGTTTTCCACGAACAGTGCCTTGGTGGTTACCTGGTTGGTCGTGTCCTTGACAAAACCCGGCTTGGTGTCGGGAATATCATAGAAGTGCCCCGGGTTGTAGTTGTTTGGGTCAACCGTACTGTCACCCGCTACCCTAAGCGGGTGGCCGGTGGTGCTATTGACCTTGTACTCAAAACCGCCCGACCAGGTGGTGGCAAGGCCAAACACGCTGGTGTCATGGCGCAGTTCGAATTGGTTGCCGTTCTGCTCGCCCTGATGCCGCACCTGATAGGCCGTCGAGCGGTTCACCGCGCTGTTGTCGGCGTTGTACTGGTAGGTCTCCAGGTTGCGGTAGTCGCGCTGGCTGTCGAGGTGGTAGAGGGTATTTTTCAGCGTGGTGCTGTCGTTGATCCGGTAGTCGATGATCGAGCGTGCCCAGATAGTGCGTTGCTCATAACGGCCGTCCGCGACGTTGTAGTTATTGAAGCGGTTGTGCTTGTCGATCTTCAGCTCACCGGCCTTGGGATTGAGCACCGGCGTGCCCCAATACGGGCTGTCTTCATGTTCGTCCTGATACTCCAGCGCCAGGGTGTGTGACAGATTCGGGGTGAGGTCGCTGAGCAGGGAAAACGCCACGCTCCAGGCATCGCGCTGGTCGCGGTCGATGTAGCTGTGATTGGTGTTGCGGCTCACATCCAGGCGGGCGTAATGCTGCACCTCGGCGCCGGGTTCGGTCAGCGCATGGTTGAGGCCGAACGCCATACCGGCAGTGTCGTAGCTGCCATAGCTCAGTTGGCCTTCGACGGCCTGTTCCTCGCGGGTCGCCAGCTTGGTCACGTAGTTCAGCGAGCCACCCACTGAGCCTGCGCCGTTGATCAAGGAGGAGGGGCCGCCCACCAGTTCGACGCGGTCGTAGATCCACGCATCCACCGGCCGTGCCAGGCCGGTGGCGACATTGATGCCGTTGAACATCTGGGTGATCTGGCTGCTGGTAAACCCTCGGTACGAGACAAAGCCGCCAAACCCGGGCGGCGCGCTGGCGTTGACGCCGGGCAGGGTATTGGCCGCATCACGGAAGGTCTTGGCGCCGTGGCGCTCGATATCGTTGCGGTTGGCGATGGCCACCGACGCCGGGGTTTCCCGCACGCTCAGGCCCAGGCGCGAGGCCATGCCGCTGGATTGGTCCAGGGCCAGGCCTGGCTCGGCACTTTGCTCGCCATCAATGGTGGTCGGCGCCAGCTCAAGGGCTGAGGCGCAGAGAGGCAGGCAGCCGAACAGGCCCGCCAACAGGGGTAAATGTTTCATGGTTGAATCCTGAAAACTTGGCTCGAAAACAACGCACAGCTACCCGTAGTCCTTACGGCAACGGGGCAATGCAGATCAGAAAGCGCAGGGATCAGGCGAAAGCAGGTGGCGCGCGCGGATTAGCCGCAGGCCAGGTGAAGCGGGCAGGAATGTCAGCAGCAAGCACCACCGCAGCAGGCGGCGCATGGGGTTGTGGCAGCACCGCCACGTTCAGGTGGGAATTGAGCGCCGGGCCCATGCCGCCGGTAGAACACAGCGGGCAACCAAACGCCTTCGACAGCGTGGGCAGGTTCTCGTCCGTCGAGTTGCTGGGCAGCGGCGCCTGGGTGCGTGGGTCGACCGTGCAGAACTGGCCGCTGATGCCGTTGAGCTGCATCCCCACCATCTGCCCGTGACCAATGCTGCAGGCGAACACATTGAACAGGACGCAGCAATAGAGCATCCAGGCAATGAGTGAACGGTCGGCACGGGCGAGTTTCATGGGGCGGCACTTTATCATCAGCGACCGACGAAATGCCTGCAAAAAATCTCAGGGCGACTATCCTCATTCGCACATTTTTGTGGAGCGCCGACCATGAGCTTTGTCATTGCGCGGTGGATCGTCGGGGTATTTACCTTCATCAGCATGGTGCATTTGTATTGGGCTGCGGGTGGCAAGCTCGGCAGCCTGGCCGCTATCCCGCAACTGCCCGGAGAGTTTGCCAGCGGGCCCAGGCCGGCGTTCAAACCGTCGGCGCTGGGTACTTTCCTGGTGGCGATGGGGCTGGTGGCGATTGCCCTGCTGGTGTGCCTGCGCGCCGGGCTGTATTTCTCGCCGGTGTCCCATGGGGCGTTGCAGTGGGGCATCAGTGCGATTGCCGTGCTGATGTTTGCCCGGGCGATCGGGGATTCGGAGCTGGTGGGGTTTTTCAAGAAGGTCGGCGGGTCGAGGTTTGCTCGCCTGGATACGTATTTCTATTCGCCGTTGTGCCTGGTGTTGGGCGCCGGCTTGTTGGTAGTCGCCTGGACCTGAGCCCACCCATACCTGGCTGACACCGCGCAATCCAAATGTGGGAGCTGGCTTGCCTGCGATGCATGCACCTCGGTCTATCAGCCAAACCAGGGTGATCCCTTCGCAGGCAAGCCAGCTCCCACCTTCAGCCGCGTTCGACGGGTAACCCCGAGCGCCACCAAGCCTCGCTTGCCGCCATTTGATTCACCTCCAAGTATTTCCCAGACAAAACACACCCACCGGTTTTATAGCGCTTGACCTTCCCAGTATGGCAAGCCGGATAAAAACCCAAGTGTCGATTTGTCTTGAAAATTCCAAGGAGGGTGAACGATGTACACCAAACCAGTAAGCCTGATTGCCGGGGCGTTGGCCGTAGCGTTAACGCTGGGCGGATGCTCGGACAAGGCGCCGCCAGCCGCAGCCGCCCAACCACCTGGCGTGCCGGTGGCCCAGGTGGTGGCGCGTGCGGTAACGCCGTTTGTGGAATACACCGGTTCGTTGACCGCCATCGACCAGGTTCAATTGCGCCCGCGAGTCAGTGGCTATCTGCAAAGTGTCAGCGTGCCCGAAGGCCAGTTCGTGGCCAAGGGCAGCCCGTTGTTTTTGATCGATCCGCGCATGTTTCAGGCGGCAGTTAACGCCGCCACGGCGCGTTTGCGCGAGGCGCAGGCCAATGCATCACTGGCCCAGGCCGAGCATGGCCGCGCCGAGCAGTTGTACGCCAAAAAAGTGGTAGCACGTGATCGCCTCGACACTGCCATTGCCTCGTTGAACGCCGGCAGGGCGCAGGTGGAAGCTGCCAAGGCGGCACTGGATACGGCCCAACTGGACCTGAGTTACACCCGCGTCACCGCGCCTATCAGCGGGCGCATCGACCGCGCATTGGTGACTGAAGGCAACTATGTCACCCGTGGGGAAACACCCCTGACCACAATTGTCTCCATCGACCCCTTGCATGTGTACTTTGATGTGGATGAACGCACCTACCTGCATTCGCTGGCAGCGACGCGGCAGCACGCGGGGTCCAAGGGCGAACAAGCCGCCAAGGTCATGGTGGCGATGCTCAACGATACGACCTATGCACGGGCCGGGCGCGTGGACTTTCTGGCCAACTCGGCCGACCGCAAGACCGGCACAGTGCGCGTGCGTGCGGTGGTGGAGAACCCGGATGGCCGCTTGACGCCGGGGCTGTTTGCCAAGGTCAAGCTGGACACCGGCGCTGCGCAACCCCGGGTGTTGATTGCCGACCATTCCATCGGCACCGACCAGGGCCGCCGTTATGTACTGGTCGTCGGTGAAGGTGACAAGACCGAATACCGCCCGGTCGAACTGGGCCCGGTGGTCGACGGCCTGCGGGTCATCGAACAGGGCCTGCAACCGGGCGAGCGCATTGTCGTCAAAGGCCTGGTGCGCCCCGGCATGCAGGTGACACCACTGGCCGCCAGCATCGAGGGCAAGCCGCTTGAGGCGCCGCTGGCGGTGGGGGGCGTGCAATGAGCTTCCCACGCTTTTTCATTGACCGGCCGATCTTCGCCATCGTCCTATCGGTGTTGATGATGATCGGCGGCATCGTGGCCTTCTTCCATTTGCCGTTGAGCGAATACCCGGCCGTCACGCCGCCCACGGTGCAAGTGACTGCGTCGTATCCGGGGGCCAACCCGCAGGTGATTGCCGAGACAGTGGCAGCGCCGCTGGAGCAGGTGATCACCGGGGTCGAGGGCATGCTTTACATGACCTCGCAGTCGGCCACCGATGGCCGCATGATCCTGACCGCGACCTTCGCCCAGGGCACCAACGCGGACATGGCCCAGATCCAGGTGCAGAACCGTGTGTCGCGGGCTTTGCCGCGCTTGCCCGAAGAGGTGCAGCGCCTGGGCGTGGTCACGCAAAAGACCTCGCCGGACATCCTCATGGTGGTCCACCTGCTGTCCCCCGACCAGCGTTACGACCCGCTCTACATCTCCAACTACGCCTACCTGCAGGTGCGCGACGAACTGTCGCGCCTGCCGGGGATCAACGATGTGCTGGTGTGGGGCGCGGGTGAATACAGCATGCGCCTGTGGCTCGACCCAGACCTGATCGCCGCCCGTGGCTTGACCGCCGGCGATGTGATTGGCGCCGTGCGCGAGCAGAACGTGCAAGTGGCGGCGGGCTCGGTCGGCCAGTCGCCGGATTCGAGTGCGGCCTTTCAGGTCACGGTCAATACCCTGGGGCGCTTGACGGATGAAGAGCAGTTTGGCGACATCATCATTCGCACCGGCGATAACGGCCAGGTCACGCGCTTGCGCGATGTGGCCCGTATCGAGATGGGCGCCGATGCCTACGCGCTGCGCAGCCTGTTGGACGGCGAGCCTGCGGTGGCCTTGCAAATTATCCAGAGCCCGGGGGCGAACGCGCTGGATGTGGCGCAGTCAGTGCGCGATACCATGCAGCGCCTGCAAACCAAGTTCCCCGAGGGGCTGGTGTCGCGGATTGCTTATGACCCCACCGTGTTTGTGCGCGCTTCGCTGGAGTCGGTGGCCATCACGCTGATGGAAGCGATCCTGCTGGTGGTGATCGTGGTGGTGGTGTTCCTGCGCAACTGGCGCGCGTCGCTGATCCCCTTGATGGCCGTGCCGGTGTCGATCATCGGCACCTTCGCGGTCATGCACCTGATGGGCTTCTCCCTCAACACCTTGTCGCTGTTCGGCCTGGTGCTGTCGATTGGCATCGTGGTCGACGATGCCATCGTGGTGGTCGAGAACGTCGAGCGGCATATCGAGAACGGCGAGGAGCCGATGCAGGCTGCGCGAAGGGCCATGGGCGAGGTCACCGGCCCTATCATTGCAATCACCTCAGTGTTGGCGGCCGTGTTCATTCCCACTGCGTTTCTCAGTGGCCTGCAAGGCGAGTTCTATCGGCAATTTGCGCTGACCATCGCGATTTCCACGATCCTCTCGGCGGTCAACTCGTTGACCCTCAGCCCAGCGCTGGCCGGTCTGTTGCTGCGGCCCCGGCATACCGCCGTGGCGCCCGACCCGCGCAGCCTGAGGGGGCGCGCCACGCGGCTGCTTGAGGTGCTGGGCCGGCCGTTCCAGCGTGCGCCGCAAGCCTATGGCAATACCGTGCGCAAGGTCGTTGGCCGTCGCGGCGTGGCGCTGTTGGCCTACGGCGGCTTGCTTGCGTTGACCTGGTTTGGCTTCAACGCGGTACCGGCCGGCTTCGTGCCGATGCAAGACAAGTACTACCTGGTCGGCATCGCCCAACTGCCCAACGCGGCCTCGTTGGAGCGTACCGATGCGGTGGTGCGGCAAATGTCGAAAATCGCCCTGGATGAACCGGGGGTCGAGAGTGTGGTGGCGTTCCCGGGGCTGTCGGTCAACGGTTTCGTCAACGTCCCGAATGCGGCGGTGATGTTCGTGATGCTTGATCCGTTCAAAGAACGCACCTCGCCAGATATGGCAGCGGTCGCTATCGCCGGGCGCCTGCAAGCCAAGTTTGCGAGCATCCCCGACGGCTTCCTCGGCGTGTTCCCACCGCCGCCGGTACCGGGGCTCGGGGTGACTGGGGGCTTCAAACTGCAGGTGGAGGACCGTGGCGGCGTCGGCCTTGAGGCGTTGGTGCAGCAGACCCAGGTGCTGATGACCAAAGCCACCGAGTCAGGCCAGGTGGCCGGGTTGATGACCAGCCTGGACGTCAACGCGCCGCAACTGAATGTCGACATCGACCGCACCCAGGTCAAGAGCCAGGGCGTGCGCCTGGCGGATGTGTTCGAGTCGCTGCAGGTCTACCTGGGGTCGCTGTATGTCAACGACTTCAACCGGTTTGGCCGCACCTACAAAGTCACGGCACAGGCCGATGCAGACCACCGCATGCAGGCCGAAGCCATCGGCCGTCTGCAGGTGCGCAACGCCGCTGGGGACATGCTGCCGTTGTCAGCGTTCGTCACGGTCACGCCGAGCTCCGGGCCTGACCGGGTGATTCACTACAACGGCTATCCGTCGGCGGATATCTCTGGCGGCGCAATGCCAGGGGTCAGCTCGGGGCAGGCGGTTGCGCTTATGGAACGCTTGGCCCAGGAGGTACTGCCCGAGGGCGTGACCTATGAATGGACAGACCTGACCTACCAGCAAAAACTTGCCGGGTCATCGGCGCTGTTTATTTTCCCGCTGTGTGTGTTGCTGGCGTATTTGATCCTCGCCGCGCAGTACAACAGTTGGCTGCTGCCGTTGGCGGTGTTGCTGATCGTGCCCATGTGCCTGCTCAGCGCAATCCTCGGCGTGTGGCTGGTGGATGGCGACAACAACGTGTTCGTGCAGATCGGGTTGGTGGTGTTGGTGGGCCTGGCGGCGAAGAACGCCATCCTGATCGTCGAGTTTGCCCGCAGCCTCGAAGCTGAAGGCGCCAGCCCCTTGGAAGCGGTGATCCATGCGTGTCAATTGCGCCTGCGTCCGATCCTGATGACGTCCCTGGCGTTTATTGCCGGCGTGGTGCCGCTGGTGTTTGCCAGTGGGGCAGGCGCCGAGATGCGCCATGCCATGGGGGTTGCGGTGTTTGCCGGGATGTTGGGCGTGACGCTGTTCGGTCTGTTCCTCACGCCGGTGTTCTATGTGGTGATGCGCAGCCTGGCGCTGCGCGTGCAGCGCCAGGGGGCGAGCCCGAAGGTGCAGCTAAAGGAGAGCGCATCATGAAACAGGCGTATCCAGCTTTTCTGTTGTCGTTGACCCTGCTGGCCGGTTGCGGTTCGGTAGGGCCGGACTATTCCGCGCCGGTGCTGCCCGCTGCGCAACGGGCGACGAGCTTTGGCGCGCCCATCGCCGGGCTTGGTCCGGGCGAGGTGGAGGTGCAGTGGTGGCAGGTGTTCGATGAGCCCGCACTGAGCCAATTGATCCAGCAGGCACTGGCGGCCAACCACGACATCGGCATCGCCGCCGCACGCCTGGACGAAGCCAAGGCGCTGCTGCGTGAAAGCCGCCAAGGCTTTCTGCCCAGCGGCGGCGCCGCCCTGGGCTACGAGCACCGCAAGCGCAGCGAGGTAGAGACCCCGTTCGGCGAGCAGCGCTCCATTGAAACCACCCGCGCGGCGGTGGATGCGGCCTGGGAAATCGACTTGTTTGGCCGCGTGCGTCGCTCGGTGGAGGCGGCCCAGGCCCAGGCGGGGTCGCGTCAGGCGTTATTGCGCAACGTGCAAGCGAGCGTCGCGGCGACTGTCGCGGCGACTTGGTTTGACCTGCAAGGCATCGAAGCCGAACAGGCCGTGGTTGCGGATATCAGCCAGAGCCAGCGCGACAGCCTGGGCCTGGTGGGGCAGATGGTCAGCGTCGGCGCCGCCACCGAATTCGACCGGCTGCGCGCCGAGGCCTTGTTGCGCAATGTGGAAGCGGTAGCGCCTGACCTGGAGCGACGTCGCGCCAGGGCAACCAATGCGCTGGCGGTGCTGCTGGGGCAAGCGCCTCAAGGGTTCAAGCCACCGCAGGCCCGGCCTGGGCGTGAAACCTTGAACCTGCGCACGCTGCAGGTGGGAGACCCGGCCGGCTTGCTGGCGCGCCGCGCCGATATTGCCGCGGCCGAACGCACGCTGGCGGCCGCGACCGCGCAGATCGGCGTGGAAACCGCTGGCTTGTATCCGGACATTCAGGTGCAGGGCTCCATCGGTTTGCTGGCCGGAAGCCTCAGCGCCCTGGGCGATGCGGGCATGCAGTCGAACTTTATCGCGCCGGTGATTCGCTGGTCGCTGCTGGACACCGGCCGCATGCGCGCGCGGATTGCCGCCAGCGAGGCGCGCACCCAGGCGGCCTTGATTGCTTATGACCAGACCGTGTTGCGGGCCCTGCAGGAAACCGATGATGCGTTCCAGGCCAACCGCACGGCCGGCAACACCCTGGGCTTGCGGCTGCTGGAGGCGGCGGCCAATCGTGAGGCCGCCAACTTTGCGCGTGAGCGGTTTGCGCAAGGCGAGGGCGTGTACCTGGATGTGCTTGAGGCCGAACGTGCCGACTTTACCAGCCGCCGCGCGTTGACCGCGGCGCGCACGGAACAGCGCTTGGCGGTGGTGGGGATCTATAAGGCGCTGGGGGGCGGCTGGGAGATCTGCGAGCGGGCGGGGCAGGCGTGTAGCGGGGCTGCTGCTGTGTTGCGGTAACGGCTAGGTATCACACAGCGATCATACGACGGTGGGCCTGTGTGAGGGGGCTTGCTCGCGAAGGCGGTATGTCAGTGACAGAATCTTTAACTGAACCACCGCTTTCGCAGGCAAGCCAGCTCCCACATTGGCCATGCATCGCCCACAAAATCTGCGCCTGGCACAGACCTTGTGTGCGCCCAATGTCAGCCTGACCGCCGAACAGCATGTTGGATCAGGCCGCCTATACATCAGTCTCACTACCCCGTTGCGTAGTTCCTCGATTATTGGTTACGTGTGACTCGCCACACAGTATTGGCCAAGTCGTCAGCAATGATCAGCGCGCCTTTGGGGTCCACGGTCACCCCAACCGGGCGGCCACGGGTTTTGCCGTCGTCGCCGCGAAAGCCGGTGGCAAAGTCGATGGGCTCGCCCGCCGGTTTGCCGTTGCTGAACGGTACGAAGATGACTTTGTAGCCCACTGGGTTGTCACGGTTCCAACTGCCGTGCTCGCCGACAAACACGCCGTCAGCGAATTTTTCACCCAGGGCGGGGATGGAGAAATCCACGCCCAGCGCGGCCACGTGGGAGCCCAGGCTGTAATCGGGCTTGATCGCCGCAGCCACCTTGGCCGGGTTCTGCGGTTGTGCGCGCGGGTCGACGTTCTGGCCCCAGTAGCTGTAGGGCCAGCCGTAGAAGGCACCTTCGCGCACCGAGGTCAGGTAGTCCGGCACCAGGTCGGGGCCCAGTTCATCGCGCTCGTTGACCACCGTCCACAGTTGCCCGGAGCCCGGTTGGATGGTCAGCGCCGTCGGATTGCGCAGGCCCGTAGCGTAGGGCTTATGCGCGCCGGTGGCGGCATCGATCTGCCAGACCATTGCGCGGTCGATCTCCACTTCCATGCCGCGTTCGGTGATGTTGCTGTTGGAACCGATGCCCACATACAGCTGACGCCCGTCCTCACTCACGGCCAACGACTTGGTCCAGTGATGGTTGATCTGCGCCGGCAGGTCGGTGACTTTGACGGGCGGCGCGCTGGCCTTGGTCTGGCCGTCGGCGTAGTCAAAACGCACCAGTGCATCCTGGTTGGCCACATACAGCTTGCCGTCGGCGAATGCCAGGCCGTAAGGGGCGTTGAGGTTATCGGCGAATACCGTCTTGAGTTCATAGGTGCCGTCACCGTCAGCGTCACGCAGCAGCGTAAGGCGGTTGCCGCCTTTGACCTGGGTGTTGCCCTGGGCCTTGATCACACTGGCGATCACGTCCTTGGGCTTGAGCTTGGCCGCGCTGCCGCCACGGCCTTCGGCCACCAGGATATCGCCGTTGGGCAGTACCAGGGTCTGGCGCGGGATCGCCAGGTCAGTGGCAATGGCGGTCACGCTGTAGCCTTCGGGCACCTTGGGCTTTTGATCGCCCCACGGCGTAGGCTCGGCAATCTTCATGCTCGGCAACAGGCTGCTTTGTTGCTCGGGCAGTTTGGGGTCAGGGCCGCGCGCCTGGATCTTGTCACCTTCGCCGCCACAGGCACTCAGCAACAGGGCGGCGCTGAGCAGGGTCAGTGTGTTGAGTGGTTTCATCGGGCAGCTCCTGAGCGCAAGTTGGTCAAGCCGATCCAGGTGGCAACAATCGCCAGCACGGTGACGATCGCCGACAGCACCAAGCCGGTGGGCATCATGGCGTAGGCATCCTTGGCATGCTGGAAGGCGTTCACCAGTCCAAGCACCCAAGTGCCCAGCAACAACAGGAAGTACGCCACCGGGCGCCCGCCCTTGTGTTCGGCGCGTACCAGGTTGACCAGCGCAAACAGCAGGGCAAAACCACAGAACACCAAGGCTCCTGCGATCAGCCAGGAGGCGAAATTGGCCCATTGAATCTGGTAGGTCTGGCCGTAGGCGATATCACTGAGCAAGGCTCCGAGAAACAACGGCACGGTGCCGGCAAGCAAAGTTCCGTGCAACGGCCCGGGCCTGACGACGGGGTAAGTGGGGAGGGTAGTCATGGTGGTGGCGGCTCCTTATCGTTCTGCACCCTGGACTCAGGGTGCGCTGACTTCGCATAGGAAAGGAGCATGGCACTTGTAAGAAAGTTCACTGGGAGGGCGTGTCGAGGTGTGTTTCGATCCGGCGTTCTCCTGCATATGCATGGGTATCTACACAATGTTGACCTGTGGCGAGGGAGCTTGCTCCCGTGACGGCCTGACAGCCGACGGCTATCTACCTGACCCCCCACGATCCCAATGTGGGAGCTGGCTTGCCTGCGAAGGCGGCCTGACAGTCAACACAGTTGGACTGTGTACATATCCATTCCTTCGGTAACGGCCACTTAGGGTTCCGCCCTGACGGCGGCTCACTTTCGAAAAGCCGGAATGCCGGCCCAGGCGAAAGTAAGCAAAGCGCTCTTGCCCCACCACTCGGCACCTCGCTTAGGCTCGGTGTGCCCGTAATCCGCCAGTGATTTGGGGGGCCGCCGCCACGCGCCATCCATGGCGCGGGGCGGCTAAACCGGCATACCCCCCAAATCCCTGTCGAATTCCGGCCAGCGTGGTTTGACGGGGCGCCTAAGATCAAAAGCAGATCAAGAGCGGCTCGCTTCGCATCGTGGTTAGCGTCTGCTGCTACAGCCCACAAAGTTATGTAGATACCTATGCCTGCATCTGTTTACCACAGCGGCTAGATGACTCATCCTTCCTGGCCCGACATGAGGAATCGCGTTATGCCCACTCTGCATCTGCTCTGCGGCAAGATCGCATCCGGTAAGTCCACACTCGCCAAAACCCTGGCTGCCGAGCATGGGGCCATTGTGCTCAGCGAAGACCGCCTGCACGCGCGCAACGCCCGGGGTGACCACGATTTTGCCGCCACCGATGCCGAGTTCGACCTGATCACTCGCCATTTCAGTGTGCCGAGTGAAGAGGAAGGTCTGGTGATTGAGGTGCACCGCCCGTGAACACCCAAAAACCTGCAGGCATTGATGCCGACGGCTATATCCTCAACGTCTCCGATGGGCCTATACAACCCGAGTTCCAGCCCCTGCTGGCGGACATCTGCGCCACCCTGTCCCAGCCTGCGCTGGGGCTGCACGGGATTTACCTGTATGGCAGCATCGCACGGGGTGAAGGTGAGATCGGCGTTTCTGATCTTGACCTTTCCCTGATACTGGTCGAACCACCGGATGCGCCCGTGCTTGAACAATTGGAGTCGGCCCGGCTCGCCTTGGAGCAACGGCATCCCCAAGTCACCAAGATCGACTTCGACATCGGCCACTGCGCCCAAGTGTTGGCGCCCGAAAACCGAAACGGTTGGGGCTTTTGGCTCAAACATCATTGTCGCTGTATCTGGGGTGAAGACCTGTCACTGCACTTCGAACCGTTTCGCCCGTCCCGCGCCATCGCCCTGGCGGTCAACGGCGATTTTGAACAGGTGCTTACGGCGTATCTGGTGCGCATCGAACAAGCCAGCACTGAACGCACACGCTATCGCCTGCAGCGGGAAGCATCGCGGGCCTTGATCCGCGCTACCCACACCCTGCGAGCGGAAGATGCGCAAAACTGGCCGCAAACCCTGGAAGACTACGTCGGGCTGTTCGTTCAGTATTACCCGACCATGCGCGTGCAAATCGCCTACTTCCTGTTTGAGGCACGCAACCCGAGCGCCGAGGGCGAGGCATTTACGACACGCCTGCGGGCGTTTTTGAGCTGGATGAATTCGGCAGTCATAGAAAGGAATCAATCTGATGCGTGAACGCAAAGCCGCACGATTACTGGTCATAAACCCTGCACAGCAAGTGTTGCTGTTTCGCTTCGTGCACAAAGAAGGCGCCTTGGCCGGCCAGGATTACTGGGCCACGCCGGGCGGTGGCGTTGAGGCCGGGGAGACCTTTCACAGCGCCGCGATTCGTGAGTTGCGCGAAGAGACCGGGATCACGGTGAGCAGCGTCGGGGAATGTGTAGCAGAGCGCAACGTGACCTTGATGCTACCCTGCGGCGAAACGGTGCTGGCGGTTGAGCGGTATTTCGTGGTGCATGCGCCCAGCGAGGCGTTATCCAGGGCCGAGTGGACGGAGCAGGAGGCGCAGGTGATGGCGGACCATCGCTGGTGGTCGGCACAGGCGCTGCGCGCAACGAGCGATACGGTATGGCCGCAGGCGTTGCCGCAAATGCTGGAGGATGCCGGGGTGTTTTAGGCGCTCCTAGCGGGGAAAGAATCGCTGGGGCCTGCAAGCGGCCAGGGCGGGGCAGGCCCTGTCATCCATGATCTCCTCACTGGCCAGCCGCCCGACGATGGCCGCCAGCGTTACCCCAGGATGCATCGCGCAGACATACACACTGCTCAGGCCTGGCAACTCGCCAATGATGGGAATGCCATCTGCCGGTATGGGCCTGAGCCCGACGCAGGCCAATTGTGGCTCGATAGACGTGACCCCTTCGAGCTCATCGGCAATGGCGCGGGCGGTGCGCTGGGCAATGGCGGCCGGTTGGTTGTGCGGGGCATCGCTCAGGTAGTCTTCCGCCGCCAGCCAGGTGCCTTCGGCACTTTCGCGCACCTCCATTGCCGCATTGGAAATAAGCGTGCGAACAATGCCGGACGGGGCGCTGTAGCGGATAAAGATCGCGGGGGAGGCGTCAATCGGCAAAGGAAAACCCAGCAGCTTCGTTAGCGCTGGGGTGCCCGTTCCGGCTGCGAGCACCACTACGTCAGCATTGATGACGCCTAGGCGGGTTTCAACGCCGGTGACCTGTGAGCCCTGAGTCTTGAAACCCAGCACCGGCGTATGCGTCAGCAGCTTGGCGCCGTGGGCCTGGGCCCCCGTTATTAACGCCTGGGTGGTGTGTACCGCATCCAACGCGCCTTCTTCGGCTTTGAACTGCGCGTGCTCGGGCGGGTTTTTCAACTGCGGTTCAAGTTCGCGAATACGCTCGCGGGTGACCCGTAAAGCCATCGCCGGTTGGGTGTTCGTGCCGTAACACAGGGCGCCTGTCCAACGAACGTTCACGCTGGGCAGTTCCTGTTCCAAGCGATGATATTCGTGGATAGTTGCACCGCGCAAAGAGGCAATGGGGTCAGGCGCGTCGTGGGTGGTGTTGAGCCAGGCGAATGACGTGGCCGTGACCCCGGACGCAACGTCGCCAGCATCGACCACCGTCACATTCGCGCCCTTGCTGGCCAGGTGGTAGGCCAGTGAAGCTCCCACGATACCGGCGCCAATGACCACAATACGTTTGCCCTGAGTCATATCTGTCTTCCTTGTCAGTGATTGCCCAGGATTTCCCCGGTGTTAAACACCCTGGCATAGTCCATCGCCAAATTACTGAGCGACAGCGCGTGTACATCTTCAGCAGCCCACAGCCGCCCCGACAAGTCGGTTTGATCGAAGGTAAAACACGCATCCGCCGCCACGATCACGTCGAACCCCAGGTTGCCTCCCGAGCGTGCGGTGGATTCCACTGAATTGTTGGTGATGACGCCGACGATCACCAACTGTTGGATCGAGCGCAGGTGCAGCCAGCGCTCCAGGCCCGTGGCGCTGAATGCATCCGGTACGTTTTTTTCCACCACATGCTCGTGGGCCAGGGGGTGCAGCGCATCCTGGAACTCACAGCCGGGCTGGCCTGGCCGGAACACCGAAGCGCCAGAGCGGGAAATATGCCGCACATGGATGATGGGCCGTTGCGCCTGGCGCCAGGCGTTGAGCAATTGCTGTATGCGCAGCTCGGCGTCTGGGTTGTTGCGTCGCCCAAGGGTGGGATCGGCCATGCCTTTTTGCATATCGATGATCAACAGTGCGGCGTTCGTCGCTATCGGTTTCATGGCCTGTCCTGGCAGAGGTGAACATTATCTAACTGGCGCAACGCGGCCCACAGGTTGGACGTTAGCACCGATCGGCAGCCGATACGCAAAACCCTGAGACTTCCCGGCGAAACGCTTCATAATGGCGGCCAATTTGTTTAGCTCGTTATTCTGGTGTGCCCGCATGGAAATTAAGGTCAACTTTCTCGACAACCTTCGGCTTGAAGCCAAGTTCGATGACTTCACGGTCATTGCCGACCAGCCCATCCGCTACAAGGGCGATGGTTCGGCACCGGGGCCATTCGACTACTTCCTGGCTTCGTCGGCGTTGTGTGCGGCGTATTTTGTGAAGTTGTACTGCCAGACGCGCAATATTCCCACCGAGAATATTCGCCTGTCGCAGAACAACATCGTCGACCCGGAAAACCGCTACAACCAGATTTTCAAGATCCAGGTCGAATTGCCCGCAGACATTTCCGACAAGGACCGCCAGGGCATTCTGCGTTCCATCGACCGTTGCACCGTGAAGAAAGTGGTGCAGGCCGGGCCGGAATTCGTGATTGAGGAAGTCGACAACCTCGACGCCGATGCCCAGGCGCTGTTGATGCCCAACGCCACGTCCGCAGCGGGCACGTACATTGCCGGCAAGGACCTGCCACTGGAGCAGACCATCGCCAACATGTCGGCGATTCTCGCCGGCCTGGGCATGAAGATCGAGATCGCGTCGTGGCGCAATATCGTGCCCAACGTGTGGTCGCTGCATATCCGCGATGCGCATTCGCCGATGTGCTTTACCAACGGCAAGGGCGCGACAAAAGAGGGCGCGCTGGCGTCGGCGCTGGGCGAGTTCATCGAACGTCTGAACTGCAACTTCTTCTACAACGACCAGTTCTGGGGCGAGGACCTGGCCAACGCGCCGTTCGTGCATTACCCGGACGAGCGTTGGTTCCAGCCGGGCCCCAACGATGAGCTGCCGAGTGAAATCCTCGATGCCTATTGCCTGAAAGTCTACAACCGCGAGGGCGAGCTGCGCGGTTCGCACCTGTTCGACACCAACTCCGGCAACGAGGCCCGGGGCATTGTCTCGCTACCGTTCGTGCGTCAGTCCGATGGTGAGGTGGTGTATTTCCCGTCCAACCTGATCGAAAACCTCTACCTGAGCAACGGCATGAGCGCGGGCAACACCTTGGCCGAAGCCCAGGTGCAGTGCCTGTCGGAGATTTTCGAGCGGGCGGTGAAGCGCGAAATCATCGAAGGCGAATTTGCCCTGCCGGACGTACCCGCCGACGTGCTGGCCAAGTACCCGGGCATCCTGGCGGGCATCGAAGGCCTGGAAGCCCAGGGCTTTCCGGTGCTGGTCAAGGATGCGTCCCTGGGCGGTGAATTCCCGGTGATGTGCGTGACCTTGATGAACCCGCGTACCGGCGGCGTGTTCGCTTCGTTCGGCGCGCACCCCAGCCTGGAAGTGGCGCTGGAACGCAGCCTCACCGAGCTGCTGCAAGGCCGCAGCTTCGAAGGCTTGAACGACCTGCCGCAGCCGACCTTCGAAGGTCAGGCGGTCACCGAGCCGAACAACTTCGTCGAGCACTTTATCGATTCCAGCGGCGTAGTGTCGTGGCGCTTCTTCAGTGCTCAGTCCGATTATGAATTCGTCGAGTGGGACTTCTCCGGCCAGGGCGAAGACTCCAACGCCCAGGAAGCCGCCACGCTGTTCGGCATCCTCGAAGGCATGGGCAAAGAGTCGTACATGGCGGTGTATGAGCACCTGGGCGCTACCGCCTGCCGGATCCTGGTGCCGGATTACTCGGAAATCTACCCGGTGGACGACCTGATCTGGGACAACACCAACAAGGCGCTGTTTTTCCGCGAAGACATCCTCAACCTGCACCGCCTCAACGAGGAAGAGTTGCAGGCGTTGGTCGAGCGCCTGATAGAAAGCGAGCTGGACGACTACACCGATATCACCACGTTGATTGGCATTGAGTTCGATGACAACACGGCGTGGGGCCAACTGACCATCCTGGAGCTCAAGCTGCTGATCTTCCTGGCCTTGCAGCAGTATGAAGAGGCCAAGGAGTGCGTGGAGATGTTCCTGCAGTACAACGACAACACGGTTGAGCGTGGGTTGTTCTACCAGGCGATGAACGCGGTGCTGGAGATGGAGTTGGATGACGACTTGGAACTGGCTGACTACGAGGCCAACTTCCGTCGTATGTTCGGTAATGAGCGCATGGACGCGGTGATTGGTTCGGTCGAGGGCAGCGTGCGCTTTTACGGGCTGACGCCGACCAGCATGAAGCTGGAAGGCCTGGACCGGCATTTGCGCTTGATCGATAGCTACAAGAAGCTGCATGCAGCGCGGGCCAACATCACCCAAGGCTGATACAAATTCGTTGTGGGACCGGGCTTGTGTGGGAGCTGGCTTGCCTGCGATAGCATCACTGCGGTGTAACAGACACACCGAGGTGTCTGCATCGCAGGCAAGCCAGCTCCCACATAAGGCCATCCTGAAAAGTTGAGTTAGATGTGGCCCAAGGCCTGCGCCAGGTCGGCGCGCAAATCCTCCACATCTTCAACCCCCACCGACAGCCGCACCAGCCCGTCGCCAATCCCCAATTGCGCGCGCGTCGCCGCCGGGATGCTGGCATGGGTCATGATTGCCGGGTGTTCGATCAGGCTTTCCACGCCTCCCAGGCTTTCGGCCAGGGCGAAGATCTTCACGTTTTCCAGAAAGCGTGTCGCGCCGGCGAGGTCGCTGTTCAAGTCCACTGAAATCATCCCGCCAAACCCGCGCATCTGCTGTTTCGCCAGGTCGTGCTGTGGGTGGGACTCCAAGCCCGGGTAGTGAACCCGTGACACTTGCGGCTGTTGTTCCAGCCAAGTGGCCAGGTCCAGGGCATTGCTGCAATGGCGCTCCATGCGCAGCGCCAGGGTTTTTACCCCGCGCAGGGTCAGGAAGGCATCGAACGGCCCGGCGATGGCGCCAATGGAGTTTTGCAGGAAGCCCAGGCGTTCGGCCAATTCAGCGTTGTCGCCAACCACAGCGATACCACCGATCACATCAGAATGCCCGTTGAGGTATTTGGTGGTGGAATGCACCACGATGTCGAAGCCCAGCTCCAGCGGGCGCTGGATCCAGGGGCTGGCAAAGGTGTTGTCGGCCACGCAGATAATCCCGCGAGCACGGCAGATGCGGGCCACGGCGCGCAGGTCGGTCAGGCTCAGCAGCGGGTTGCTTGGGGTTTCGACCCAGACCATGCGCGTGTCGTCCTGCAATGACGCTTCAAAGGCCGACAAGTCGCTGAGGTCGACATAGCTGAAGCGGTGCCCGGCACTGCGCTGGCGCACCTTGTCGAACAGCCGGAAGGTGCCGCCGTACAGGTCATTGCCCGAGACGATATGCGCGCCGGCATCCAGCAGCTCCAACACAGTGGAGATCGCCGCCAGCCCCGAGGCAAACGCAAACGCCTGGCTGCCGCCTTCAAGGTCGGCCACGCAGCGCTCCAGGGCAAAGCGAGTGGGGTTGTGGGAGCGACCATAGTCAAAGCCCTTGTGCACGCCGGGGCTGTCTTGCAGGTAGGTGGAGTTGGCGTAGATCGGCGGCATCAGCGCGCCCGTGGTCGGGTCGGGTGACTGCCCGGCGTGGATCACACGGGTGGCAAACGCGCTTTTATCGGGCTGGCTCATGCAAGGGATCTCCGTAGGTGGTTAAGCAGGTCGACGCGGGTGATCAGGCCGTGAAAGCCTGAGGCGTCGGCAATGATGGCGACCAAGCCGCGATCCAGCTCGGCCTGCAGTTCGGCCAGGCTGGCGCTGGGGGCCAGGGTGTGCAGGGTGTTGGTCATGGCGCTGGCGACGGTCATGGAAAAATCCGCGGCGTCGTGGTGCAGGCCCAGCAGGATGTCGGACTCGTCGATCACGCCCACCAGGGTCTGGCCATCGACCAGCACCGGCAGTTGCGACACGTCCGCCAGGCGCATGCGCTGGAAGGCGGTGAGCAGGGTGTCGTCGGGGCTCACGCTGATCACCCGGCCGTCTTCGAAGCGGCGTGCGATCAGGTCGCGCAGGTCGCCGTAGTGCTTGTACTGCAGCAGGCCGGCGTCGTTCATCCACTGGTCGTTGTAAACCTTGGACAGATAGCGCGTACCGGTGTCGCAGACAAAGGTCACCACGCGCTTGGGCTCGGTTTGCTCGCGGCAGTAGCGCAGGGCAGCGGCGAGCAGGGTGCCGGTGGATGAGCCGCCGAGGATGCCTTCGGCCTTGAGCAATTGGCGGGCGTGATCGAAGCTGTCTGCATCGCTGATGGAGTAGGCGTGGCGCACGCTGGACAGGTCGGCGATCGAGGGGATGAAGTCCTCGCCAATGCCTTCCACCGCCCAGGAACCAGGGGTTTCCAACTTGCCGCTGCGGCTGTATTCGGCCATCACCGAACCGACCGGGTCGGCCAGCACCATGGCCAGTTCGGGTTGCACGCGCTTGAAGAAACGCGTCAAACCGGTGAGGGTGCCGGCCGAGCCAACGCCCACCACAATCGCGTCCACATCGTGCTGGGTCTGCGCCCAGATCTCCGGCGCGGTGCTGGTCTCGTGGGCCAAGGGGTTGGCCGGGTTATTGAACTGGTCGGCGAAGAACGAGCCTGGAATATCCTTGGCCAAACGTGCTGCCACGTCCTGGTAATACTCGGGGTGGCCCTTGCCCACATCGGAACGGGTGATATGCACCTCGGCGCCCATGGCCTTGAGGTGCAGCACCTTTTCCGTGGACATCTTGTCGGGCACCACCAACACCACCCGGTAACCCTTGGCCCGGCCCACCAGCGCCAGGCCCAGGCCGGTATTGCCGGCGGTGGCTTCAATGATGGTACCGCCAGGGCGCAAACGACCGTCGCGCTCAGCGGCGTCGATCATCGCCAGGCCGATGCGATCCTTGATGGAACCGCCGGGGTTTTGCGATTCAAGCTTGAGAAACAGCGTGCAGGGGCCGGTATCGAAGCGGCTGACCTTGACCAGCGGAGTGTTGCCGATCAGCTCAAGTACGGCAGGGCGTGAAGGCGTGGGCATGTCGTCTCCTGGTTACGGGATGGGCGTAGGGCGGGGGACAGCAAAAAGCGCAGTATGGCTTGGAACATAGGCCGGTATTGACGGTGCCGCAACCGGGCGTCCGTTGGATGACTTTTTTTGCCGCATGGGGGGAAGGCGCGCAATCAAACTGCGGGAGCGGGTTTGCTCGCGAAAGCGGCCTGAAAGCCAACGCTTATCTAGCTGACGCCCCGCGATCCAAATGTGGGAGCTGGCTTGCCTGCGAAGGCGGCCTGGCAGTCAACACAGTTGGATTGTGTACATA
>NZ_QODJ01000031.1:0-72922 GCF_009935965.1 Pseudomonas sp. L13 | reverse complement strand
CAAGAGCGACTCGCTTCGCATCGTGGTTACCGTCGTCTGCTACAGGCTCGGGCTACAAAGTTGTGTAGATACCTATGCTCATCACAGGCAAGCCAGCTCCCACCTTTCGAAGTGTGAATACATACAAAGGTGGGAGCTGGTTTGCCTGCGATGGCGTCCGTAAGGTCATCCCACCCGAGCTACTCGCTCGCGCAAATACTCCACCACCGCCCTCTGCTCCCCGGCAAACTCGATACGCGCGCCCTTGCTCTCGCGCTGGAACGCATACATCGGGTCGTAATACTCACGCAGCAAGCCTTCAATCCATACCCGGTGCAGGTCCACCGCGCCGCTGCGTGCCTGTTCGGCCAGGGCGTCCTGCAATACCGCCTGCAACCGCTGGAAACGCTCACCTCCCAGGCGCTTGTGAATATTGGCCAGGCTCTGGGTCAGGCGCTCGGCAAATAATCCCTGGCCGGTTTCCCCAAACACGTCAATGAACTCGGCGCACAGTTCCACCACGTAATCCTTCAGGATGCGCTCGACGCGACCTTCGACGCTGTCTTCCAGCCACACCATCGGAAACGTCTGCATGCCCTTGTGCAATGGCAATGGCAGCGCACAACTGCCGATCATGCGGCTCTCGTCCTCGACCACAAACTGCTCGATACCGCCTGCGCGCTTCTTCAGCAAATCCACGGCCAGGCGGTTTTCGAAGTCGATATTGGAGGGTTGCGCCGTGGCGCGCTTGCCGAAGCTGGAGCCGCGATGGTTGGCGTGGCCTTCCAGGTCCAGGGCATTGCGCAGTTGGCCGAGCACTTCGGTCTTGCCGGTGCCGGTCATGCCGCCCAGCAGTACGAAGTCACACTGGGCAGTCGCCTGCTCCAGGGTCTCCAGCAGGAAGGTGCGCATGGCCTTGTAGCCACCGCCCACGCGGGGGTATTCGATGCCCGCTTCGGTTTTCAACCATTGCTGCACGATCTGCGAACGCAGGCCGCCCCGAAAGCAGTACAGGTAGCCATTGGGGTTAGCCTGGGCAAACTGCGCCCACTGTTCGATGCGCTCGGCCTTGATTGCCCCGGACACCAGTTCATGCCCCAGCACGATTGCCGCTTGCTGGCCTTGCTGCTTGTAACAGGTGCCGACCCGCTGGCGCTCATCGTCGGTCATCAGCGGCAGGTTGATCACCCCAGGGAACGCGCCCTTGGTGAACTCGACCGGCGCGCGGGTATCCATCATCGGCCGGTCGTTGAGGAAAATGTCGCGGTAATCGGTGATGTCCGTCGCCATCAGATCACCTCAACCGCGTTGGTCTGTCGCTCCAGCAGTTCACCGATAGGCTCAAGGGCCAGGCCCAGCTCGGCGGCCACGGCGTGGAACTCGGCATCGCCTTCCGGGGTAACGGCGATCAGCAGGCCACCGCTGGTTTGCGGGTCGCATAGCACGCGTTTGTGCAGCTCCTGCACACGCCCAAGCTTGCTGGCGTAGCTCTCGAAGTTGCGCAAGGTGCCACCCGGTACGCAGCCCTGGTCCAGGTAGTACTCAACCCCAGGCAAGCGTGGGACTTTTGCATAGTCGATACGGGCGGTCAGGCCACTGCCGTCAGCCATTTCCACCAGGTGACCGAGCAGGCCGAAACCGGTGACATCGGTCATGGCCGTCACACCGGCCAATTTGCCGAAACGGCTGCCCGGCTTGTTGAGGGTGCACATCCAGTCACGCGCCAAACCAATATCCGCCTCGCGCAGTTTGCCCTTCTTCTCGGCGGTGGTGAGGATGCCGATGCCCAAGGGCTTGGTCAGGTACAGGCGGCAACCGGCAGTGGCCGTGTCGTTACGCTTCATATGGCGCTTTTGCACGATGCCGGTCACGGCCAGGCCGAAGATCGGCTCTGGCGCGTCGATTGAATGGCCGCCCGCCAGCGGAATGCCAGCCGCGTCGCACACGGCCCGACCGCCGCGAATCACTTCGCGGGCAATCTCCGGCGCCAGCACGTTGACCGGCCAGCCGAGAATGGCGATGGCCATCAAGGGGTCGCCGCCCATGGCGTAGATGTCGCTGATGGCATTGGTGGCGGCGATGCGGCCGAAGTCGAACGGGTCGTCGACAATCGGCATGAAAAAGTCCGTGGTGGACACCACGCCGCGCTCGTCGTCGATGGCGTATACCGCCGCATCGTCGCGGGAGGCATTGCCCACCCACAGGTTGGGGTCGAGGTTCTGTGCTCCGCTGCCCGCAAGGATCACTTCCAGCACCTGGGGCGAAATCTTGCAACCGCAACCCGCACCGTGGCTGTACTGGGTAAGGCGAATCGGCTCGTTCATGGGGGACCTCAAGCTATCAAGTGGGCCGATTCTAGCAGACAGCAAAAGGCCGGCTGGGCTCTTGTGAGCACAGCCGGCCTGTTTGTTCAGCGGTTACTGGCGCGCAGCGAGCAAACGTGCGTGCCGGTTACGCCGGGCGATATTCAAGCATTCGATCGCCGCCGAGAAGGCCATGGCCGCATACACGTAGCCTTTTGGCACGTGGGCGCCGAAACCTTCGGCAATCAGCGTCATGCCGATCATGATCAAGAAGCCCAGGGCCAGCATCACCACGGTCGGGTTGTCGTTGATGAACTTGGCCAACGGCTCCGCAGCCACCAGCATCACGATCACCGAGACCACCACGGCAATGATCATGATCGGCAAGTGCTCGGTCATGCCCACGGCGGTGATGATGCTGTCGATGGAGAACACCAGGTCGAGCATCAGGATCTGGCCGATGGCAGCGGCAAAGCCGATGGTCACGGTGTTGCTGACGGTGGCCTTCTCTTCAGGCTCCGGGTCCATGCTGTGATGGATCTCGGTGGTTGCCTTCCACACCAGGAACAGGCCACCGGCGATCAGGATCATGTCCTTCCACGAGAACGCCTGGCCGAACACTTCGAACACTGGTGTCGTCAATTGCACGATAAACGCGATGGTGCTCAGCAAGCCCAGGCGCAAGATCAACGCCATGCTGATACCAATGCGCCGTGCCTTGGCCCGGTGCTTCTCTGGCAATTTGTTGGTGAGGATCGAGATAAAGATCAGGTTATCGATGCCCAGCACGATTTCCATGACGATCAAGGTCGCCAGTGCGACCCAGGCGGTGGGGCTGGCGGCCAGTTGTAAAAGGTAATCCATAGGTCAGTCCTGACGTGGTAGTGCTGGGGAATTAGGTTTCTTTGGTGTCGGATTCAGCGTCGTTTTCGGCGTCTTTTTCCTGTTTCTCAGGGCTGATCAAGCCCTGGGTTGCTTCACTCAATGCCTGCTCGGCGGCCTTGTGGGTGTCGTCGATGACCTGCTTGGCCGACTCGGTGGCTTTGCCCAACACCTGTTGCGCGCTTTTCTCGACTTGATCACAGCCGCTGACCCCTATCAATGAAAGCGCAAGCAACGACGCCGCGCCCAGGGAATTGAGTTTCATGATGTATTCCTCGTTAGAACCATTGGGTCCAAGTAGTGGCCCCTCGATAGCGAGGCATTCTATGCAGACGAACAGTTCAGGAAAATTCGTATTTTTCTCGCGTATACTTCGATTTTTACGAAGTGTAGGTCGCGATGCTCAATTATCGACAGCTGCATTACTTCTGGGTGGTGGCCAAGACCGGCAGCATCGTGCGCGCCTGCGAGCAGTTGAACCTCACGCCGCAGACCATCAGCGGGCAGATCAGCCTGTTAGAACAGACCTTCGGTATTGCCCTGTTTCAGCGGGTCGGGCGCCAGCTTGAACTGACCGAAGCCGGGCGTCAGGCGCTGCCCTACGCCGAGCAGATGTTCCAGACCGGCAATGAGCTGGAGGCGATGCTGCGCGCCCAGCCTGACGAGCAGCAGATCCCGTTCCGGGTCGGGGTGGCGGATGTAGTGCCCAAGTCCATCGTGTACCGGTTGATCGCACCGACCATGGAGTTGAGCGAACCGATCCGCATCACCTGCCGTGAAGATAAACTCGAACGTTTACTGGCCGACCTGGCGATCCAGCGCCTGGACCTGGTGATTTCCGACAGCCCCATGCCCACGCACTTGGACATCAAGGGCTACAGCCAAAAGCTGGGAGAATGCGGCATCAGTTTTTTCGCCACCCAGGCGTTGGCTGACCAGCATGGGGGGGATTTCCCACAGTGTTTGCAGGGTGCGCCGCTGTTGATTCCAGGGGCAGAGACCGTGGTGCGCAGCCGTTTGCAGCGCTGGTTTGCCGAACAGCAGATTCAACCCCGCATCATCGGCGAATTCGACGACAGCGCCTTGATGCAGGCGTTTGGGCAATCCGGCAGCGGGATCTTTATCGCGCCCAGCGTGATCGCCGACGAAGTGGTGCGCCAATATGGCGTGGCGCTGATCGGCCAGACCGATGCAGTGACCGAGTCGTTTTATGCGATCTCAGTGGAGCGTAAGGTCAAGCACCCCGGCATTGTGGCGATTACCGAGGGTGCCCGGCGGGAGTTGTTTACCGCCCTGCCCTGATCACTCAGGCATTGAGCGCCGTGGATTGGCGGTCATCAGCCACAGTGCCAGCAGGATCGATACCAGGATAAACCCCGAAGCGGCAAAGCCCAGGCTACCCAGGCCGAGGGTGTCGATGACATGCCCGCCCACCATCGCACCCAAGCCGATGCCGAGGTTGGCCCCGGCAATGTTCAGCGACGCCGCAAACGCTGGCGCATGGGGCGCGGCCTTCATCAAGCGTACATGGCTGACCAGGAACATCGCCGCCTGGGTCACGCCCCACACCGCCATCGCCGCGGCCAGGCCGATGGTCGAGTGAATCGCCGGCACCACCGCCACCATGCCCGCGATCATGAACCCACAGAACACCATGGATGCGATCAACGGGTGACGATCCACGGCCCGTCCGCCCAGGGAGTTGCCGATCAGCCCGACCGCACCAAAGCCCATCAGGCACCAGCCCACCAACGTGCCGTCGAAGCCGGCCAGGCGCTCAAGGATATCTGCCAGGTAGGTATAGGCGGTGAACATGCCACTGAATACCAGGATCGACAGCAGGATATGCCCCTGCATCACCGGGCTGCGCAGGATCTTGAATTGTGAGCGCAAGCTGGCCTGCTGGTGCTTGGCTTGGGTAACCGGCAGGTAGATATACAGCAGCAACGCCTTGGCCAGCGCAATCACCGCGAGCACGGCAAACGCGGTGCGCCAGCCGAACATGTCGGAAATCAGCGTGCCCACCGGAATACCAAACACCGTGGCGCACACAATGCCGAAGCCGATTTTTTCAATCGCACGCCCGGCGAACTCAGGGCCGACGATGTCTACCGCCGTTTCGCTGGCCAGGGCCCAGAACACGGGCAAGCCCAGGGCGGGAATCAAACGGGCCACGGCCATCACCCAGATATTCGGCGCCAATGCAGCCACTGTATTGGCCGCTGCGAACATGATCAGGATGCTGATAAACAGGCGCTTGCGTGGGAACCGCGCGCAGTAGGCGGTGAGGAACGGGCCGAACGCTGCCACGGTGAATGCGAACAGCGTCACCAGCAGCCCGGCCTGGGACACGCTGACGTTCAGGTCCCGAGCGATCGACGGCAACAGGCCGACGATGACGAATTCTGTGGTCAGCACGGTAAAACCGGCGGCTGACAGCAGCAGGATAGGAAACAACATGAAAACTCCAGAAACGACGACATCAACGACAGCCCTAAGGGCCCGCTGACGGAGAGGAAAGATGAGAGAGGTGAATCTTAACAGAACATGTCCGGATTTGATCAAGCCCGACTGAAACGGGTGACGGAATGCCGCAGCAAACGAGACGCGTCCTACAGCATGCTAGACTTCGCGCCTACTTCCTACAGTACTTTCTGCCTGCAATGCTGTGCCCTACTAAAAAAACTAGAGACAACTCTTTATGACTGCTGCCCCTTCCCTGTTGCAACGTTTAATGCGCGTCAGCCTGGTCACCCAAATTGTCATCGGCCTGATTGCCGGGATCGTGTTGGCCCTGCTGTTACCCGAGGCCGCGCGCGCCACCGGCTTTATCGGCAAGGTGTTTGTCACGGCCCTTAAAGCCGTCGCGCCAATCCTGGTGTTTGTGCTGGTGATGGCCTCGATTGCCAACCATAAACATGGCCAGGAAACCCATATCCGCCCGATCCTGTTCCTGTACCTGCTCGGCACCTTTGCCGCCGCCGTGGTTGCGGTGGTTGCCAGCATGATGTTTCCGTCGTTCCTGGTATTGGCGACCCATGACGCCACGGTGAGCGCTCCCGGGGGCATTGGCGAAGTGTTGCAAAGCCTGGCGCTCAGTGTGGTGGATAACCCCGTCAGCGCGCTGATGAACGCCAACTTCATCGGCATCCTGGCCTGGGCCATTGGCATGGGCATCGCTATTCGCCATGCCGGTCAAACCACCCGTACGGTATTGGACGACTTGTCCAACGGCGTCACCCTGATCGTGCGGGTGGTGATCCGCTTCGCCCCGCTGGGCATCTTTGGCCTGGTGGCCTCCACCCTGGCCACCTCGGGCTTCGGCGCACTGCTCGGCTATGCCCACCTGCTGGTCGTGTTGATCGGCTGCATGTTGTTCGTGGCGCTGGTGATCAACCCGGCCATCGTGTTCTGGAAACTGCGCCGCAACCCCTATCCTCTGGTGCTGATGTGCCTGCGCGAAAGCGGCATCACCGCGTTCTTCACCCGCAGCTCGGCGGCGAACATTCCGGTCAACCTGGCGTTGAGCAAACGCCTGGGCCTGCATGAAGACACCTACTCGGTGTCGATCCCGCTCGGTGCCACCATCAACATGGCCGGTGCCGCCATCACTATCACCGTGCTGACCCTGGCGGCCGTGCATACCCTGGGCATCGCCGTGGACATGCCGACCGCCGTGCTGCTCAGCGTGGTCGCTGCGGTGTGCGCCTGCGGTGCATCGGGGGTGGCGGGTGGTTCGCTGCTGCTGATTCCCCTGGCGTGCAGCCTGTTTGGCATCCCCAGTGAAATCGCCATGCAGGTAGTGGCTGTCGGTTTCATCATCGGCGTACTGCAGGATTCGGCGGAAACCGCACTCAACTCGTCTACCGATGTGCTGTTTACGGCGGCGGCGTGTTTGGGCAAGGAAGAACAGGCCGCTTAACACAGCCCCATAAAAAAGCCCGGTGCCGTTCGCAGAGAACGGCACCGGGCTTTTTTGTGCTTGCGGGTTTAGAACGCGCCCATGTAATCGCGCTTACCCACTTCCACACCGTTATGACGCAGCAGCGCATAAGTGGTGGTGACGTGGAAGAAGAACTGCGGCAGGCCGTAGGTCAGCAGGTAGGATTGGCCGCTGAAGCGCTTCTCTTTCGGGGTGCCTGGGCGGGTGACAATCTCGATGCCTTCCTTGCCGTCGATCTGCTCGGGCTTGATGGTGTCGACGAAGGCCAGGACCTTGGCGATCAGCGCTTGCAGGTCGGCAAAGGTGACTTCGCTGTCTTCGTACTTGGGTACTTCGATCTCGGCCAGGCGTGCGGACACACCTTTGGCGAAGTCCACGGCGATCTGCACCTGGCGCACCAACGGGAACATGTCCGGGAACAGACGCGCTTGCAGCAAGGCGTTGGGCTCGATGTTCTTGGCGCTGGCGTGGGCTTCGGCTTTGTTCAGCACATCGCTGAGGGCGTTGAGCATTTGCTTGAAGACCGGGATGGAAGCGGCGTACAGGGAAATAGTCATGACAGTCTCACGGTAATGGCGGGGTTGGAACCAGCCGCGATTATAGCCATGCCTGGCGCTTGTCTTTTATTTTTTCAAGATTAGGCTAAGGGGCTTCACTGCATAGGGAAAGCGCGATGACCGCCGAGCACGACACCGACACCCCTGAGCCGCGCCTGAACAGCACGGAAATCCGCATCCTGGGCTGCCTGATCGAAAAACAGGCGACCAACCCGGAAACCTACCCCCTCACCCTCAACGCCTTGGTGCTGGCCTGCAACCAGAAGACCAGCCGCGAGCCGGTGATGAACCTCAGCCAAGGCCAAGTCGGCCAGAGCCTGCGCGCGCTCGAAGGCCAAGGCTTCACGCGCCTGGTAATGGGCAGCCGCGCCGACCGTTGGGAGCACCGTGTGGACAAGGCCCTGGAACTGGTGCCGGCCCAGGTGATACTGACTGGGCTGCTGTTTTTGCGGGGGCCGCAGACCGTCAACGAGTTGCTCACCCGCAGTGGGCGCATGCATGATTTCGAGGATGCCGAACAGGTCGTGCATCAGCTCGAACGCCTGATTGCACGGGGGTTGGCGCTGCTGGTGCCGCGCCAGGCCGGGCAGCGGGAAGACCGATATACCCATGCGCTGGGGGACCCGGCAGATATTGAAGCGATCATGACCGCGCGGGGGAATCCGGTAGAGCGTAGCGCGGGCGCTGTTTCGGTGGAGCGGATTGAAGAGCTGGAAGCGCGGATTGCAGCACTGGAAGAACGGCTGGCGCAGTTGGAACAGCCCTGACACAGATATCACTCTGTAGGAGCGAGCTTGCTCGCGAAAAACGTCAACGATAACGCGTGTTTCCTGGATGAACGCGGCGCCTATGGGTTTTTCGCGAGCAAGCTCGCTCCTACAAAAGGGGCGTGTCCTTCCCGCAAGGGATAGGCGCAGCCAGCTAGCTGCGGGCGAAGGCCACCGCTGCCTCGAAATGCTCCTGCGTAGGCCGCACGCCGGTATAAAGCACAAACTGCTCCAACGCCTGAATAGCGATCACTTCCAACCCGGTAATCACCCGCTTGCCCTGCGCACGCCCCCGCACGATCAACGGCGTTTCCGCCGGGATCGCCACCACATCGAAGACGGTCTCAGCCTGATCGATTGCCTCAGCCTCAAACGCCAACGCATCCGCTTCCGCACCGCCAGTCATGCCGATGGGCGTCACGTTGATCAGCATCTGTGGCCGCAGGCTGCCCAGATCCCCCTGCCACTGATACCCCAGGTTCCTGGCCAATGCCTGGCCCGCCCCCTCATTGCGCGCCACGATCACACCATTGGCGTACCCCCCGTCACGCAAGGCGCTGGCGACCGCCTTGGCCATGCCGCCGCTGCCGCGCAGGGCGAAGCTGGCGTCTTTGGGCACCGCGTGCTTTTTCAACAGTTGCTCAATGGCGATGTAGTCGGTGTTGTAAGCCTTGAGGTGGCCGTTGGTGTTGACGATGGTGTTCAGGGAGTCGATGGCTTGAACCGAATCGTCGAGTTCGTCCACCAAGGCAATAGCAGCCTCCTTGAACGGCATGGACACCCCGCAACCCCGCACGCCCAGGGCGCGGATACCGCCGATCGCGCCAGGCAAGTCCTGGCTGCTGAAGGCTTTATAGTAAAAATTCAGACCCAGCTGTTCATACAGGTGGTTATGAAAACGCAGGCCAAAGTTCCCAGGGCGCGCCGACAGCGACATGCACAGTTGAGTGTCTTTGTTGGGGTGCATCTGCATGGATAACTCCTTGAAGTAAGCAAATCGGTACAGACCTTACACAACCTTTACTCACTGGCCGTGCTGTTTTCTCGAAATACGTTGTCTTAAAAGTATCCCCGCGACAATCCTTGAGTCTATTGATTGCAGACCACAAGCGCAGGGGCTAATTGAGGAATGACCATCATGCGTAAACTTCCCAGGATCGCCTTGCTTATCGGCGCACTCGCGATGGCCGGCCAAGCTTCCGCCCACGGTGGTGGTTGGGGTGGCCCGGCCGTTTTCGGTGCGCTTGTCGGCGCAGCGGTAGTCGGCTCTGTGGTTGCCAGCCAGCCGCGTGAGGTGTACGTGCAACAGCCGGTGTATGTTCAGCCGCAGCCGGTGTATGCCGCGCCGCCGCCGGTCTACTACGCGCCACCGCCACCGGTGTATGTGCAACAGCAGGTTTACTACCGCCCGGCGCCCGTCTATTACGGCCCACCGCGCGGTTATTATGGGCCACCTCGCGGCTACTACGGCCCTCCCCACGGTTACTACCGTCATGGTTGGTAAGGTTTAACCCCGTTGACAGCCACAGGCCTCGCCCACACGCGGGGCCTTTTTTTGCCTGAAAAGTCCGGATTTATCCTGCCGATGTCGCTGTGAGAACAACGCACGAGCGCCAATCCCACATCATGGGCGGCAAATATCCTGTTGATCGGTTGCGGGCTGCGCTGTCATGTTTGCGTCACAAAACAGTCGCACTATCGACTCAGTCCAGCCAATAACAATTAAGGACGATTGACCATGCCCACACAAAACCCGCACCGCACCGCCGGTCTGTGCACTTCCAGCAAGGTCTACAGCGCCTTGACTGAACTCAAGCACCTCGAAGGCCATCGCAGCGCCAAGTTCCTGGCATTGCTGGCCGAAAACCTGGTGCGCAAGGGCCTGCTCAGTGAGCACGAAGTGGTAAACATGCTCGACCAGGTGGTGGATTAACGCCTGGCATTGATGTCGACTATCGAGCCAGGTGATTTTTCCCAGGCGCCGGCAAACCGTAAGGTGACCTCCATAACGTTTGGAGGTACTTATGCCCACTGTTCAAATCATGTCCGTCATCGGCAGCGCCGTCCCCGCCCCTCTGCGCAAACTGGGCTTGCTCGCCTGCTGGTATGTGGTGCGCGATGGCGAGCCGATCAGCGGCCCGCTCACCTCGTTATCGGATGCCGAAACACAACGCCGGATGGCAACCGACTTCAGGCTAGAAGCCTGAACGTTACGGCAGCGGCAGCTTGACCCGCGGCTTGGTTTCGACGAACAACGCCCAGCACGACATGAACAACGCCGCCACCAGCGGCCCGATCACAAAGCCGTTAAGGCCGAACACCGACAGGCCGCCCAAGGTCGAGATCAGGATCAGGTAGTCCGGCATCTTGGTGTCCTTGCCCACCAGGATCGGGCGCAGCACGTTGTCCACCAGGCCGATCACAAACACGCCGAATAGCCCCAGTACAACGCCCTGCCAGATCGAACCGCTCAACAGGAAATAAACTGCCACCGGCCCCCAGACCAGCCCGGCACCCACCGCAGGCAGCAGGGACAGGAACGCCATCAGCACGGCCCAGAGCAAGGCACTGGGGATGTCCAGGAACCAGAAGATCAAGCCACCCAGCGCACCTTGGGTCACGGCCACCAGCACGTTGCCCTTGACCGTGGCGCGCACCACGCGGTTGAACTTGAGTTGCAGGCGACGCTTTTGCGGCTCGGCCAAGGGTACGGCTGTGCGCACTTTTCGTACCAGCTCCGGGCCATCGCGCAGCAGGAAAAACAGCAGGTACAGCATGATGAAAAAGCTCACCAGGAAATCAAACGTACCCTGGCCGAAGCTGAACGCCTGGGAGGCAAAGAACTGACTGCCCTGCATCGCGCCCTTGACGACCTTTTCCCGCAGCCCTTCGAGGTTGCCCATGCCGAAGCGGTCGAGCAATTGCTGGAAATACGGCGGTAGGACGTTCTTGAATTGCTCGATATAACCCGCCACGTCGAGCTTGCCGCTCTCGATGTTTTTGTAGAGCGTGGCCCCCTCTTGCACCAGCAACGCACTGGTGATGATCACCGGCAGAATCGCGATCACCAGGCACACCATCAAGGTGGTCAGGGAGGTCAGGTTGCGGTTCCAGCTAAAACGCTGCTGCAGGCGGCGCTGCATCGGCGCAAAGATGATGCCCAGGATCACGGCCCAGAACACCGCGCCGTAGAACGGCAGCAATATCCAGATAAAGGCCACGGTGACCAGGGCCAGTAGCAGCAACAGGGTTTTGAATTGCAGGTTGGTTTGATTCATGTCCGGTCCATGTCAGAAAAACAGGGCCGATCGCGGCCCTGTTGCTTAGTCCGCAGCCAAACCTGGGAGTGCCCTTGTTTTTTGAACAAGCATCGATCGCCCTGTTTAGACGTGGATCAATGCACGGCGCCCGGCCCTGCACTACCCTCGCGCCTTTTGCGACCTACAGCCATGCCCTCCATGATTGCCCCCGAACTGCTCGCCCCTGCCGGCACCCTGAAAAACATGCGCTACGCCTTCGCCTACGGTGCCGATGCGGTCTATGCCGGCCAGCCGCGCTACAGCCTGCGGGTGCGCAACAACGAGTTCGACCACGCCAACCTGGCCCTCGGCATCCAGGAAGCCCATGACCAGGGCAAGCGTTTCTACGTGGTGGTGAACATTGCGCCGCACAACGCCAAGCTCAAGACCTTCCTCAAGGACCTGGCGCCCGTGATCGCCATGGGCCCGGATGCGCTGATCATGTCCGACCCGGGGTTGATCATGCTGGTGCGCGAGCACTTCCCGCAGATGCCGATCCACCTGTCGGTACAGGCCAATACGGTGAACTGGGCCAGCGTGGCGTTCTGGCAGCAACAAGGTATTTGCAGGGTGATTCTGTCGCGAGAGCTGTCCCTGGAAGAGATCAGCGAAATCCGCCAGCAAGTGCCGGCGATGGAGTTGGAGGTGTTTGTACATGGGGCCTTGTGCATGGCCTATTCCGGGCGGTGCCTGCTGTCGGGCTACATGAACAAGCGTGACGCCAACCAGGGCACCTGCACCAATGCCTGCCGCTGGAAATACCAGGCCACGCCGGCAGTGGAGAATGCCACTGGCGATATCGTCCAGGAATATCAACCCACATTGGGCATCGGCACGCCCACCGATCAGGTGTTCCTGCTACAGGAAGCCAATCGCCCCGATGAACCCATGCCCGCCTTCGAAGACGAACACGGCACCTACATCATGAACGCCAAGGACCTGCGGGCGGTGCAGCATGTGGAACGCCTGGCACAGATGGGCGTGCATTCATTGAAGATCGAAGGCCGCACCAAGTCCCACTTCTATTGCGCGCGCACCACCCAGGTGTACCGCCAGGCCATCGATGACGCAGTGGCCGGCCGTGCGTTTGACCGCGGCTTGATGACCAACCTCGAGTCACTGGCCCAGCGTGGCTACACCGAGGGTTTCCTGCGCCGCCACGTGCACGACGAATACCAGAACTACCAGAACGGCAGCTCGGTTTCCGAACGCCAGCAGTTTGTCGGGGAACTGACCGGCGAGCGGCGTGGCGCGTTGGCCGAGGTGAAGGTGAAGAATCGCTTTGCGCTGGGCGACCACCTGGAGTTGATGACGCCCGCCGGCAATTTTCACTTTGACTTGGCGAGCCTGCATAACGCCAAGGGTGAAGGCATCGAAGTGGCGCCGGGGGACGGGCATACGGTGTATGTGCCGATTCCGGCGCAGATGGACCTGCGTTTTGGCTTGCTGATGCGCGACGTTTAAACCTTGCCGAGGGTTAAATGGATCAGATCCTGAACTGGCCCACCAACTGCCCGAGGCGCTGGCCTAGGTCGGCCAGGCTGCGAGACGTCTGAGCGCCCAACTGGGTTTCGTCCGCCACGCTGTCTACCGCTACGGCAATCTGATGCACGCTGCGGTTGATCTCTTCCGCGACGGCGGTCTGCTCTTCGGCGGCGCTGGCGATCTGGGCGTTCATCGAGTTGATGGTGCCAATCAGTTGCGCCATCGTGTCCAGGGACGCGCCGGCTTGGTTGGCCTGGGCCGAGGTGCCGTCGCCAGCATCGCTGGAGCGGCGCATCGCGTCCACGGCCGCCTCGGTGCCTTTTTGCAGGCGGTCAATCATGCCCTGAATTTCCTGGGTGCTGGTTTGGGTGCGGCTGGCCAGGGCGCGCACTTCATCGGCGACCACGGCAAAGCCACGCCCGGCCTCCCCGGCCCGTGCGGCTTCGATGGCAGCGTTGAGCGCCAACAGGTTGGTTTGTTCGGCGATGGAGCGGATCACGCCGAGCACGCTGACAATCGACGACACATCCTGCTGCAGGCTGTCCAGGGACACGCCGCTGCTGCGGATGTCGTTCACCAGCGCATGGATCTGCGCGATGCTGCCGTCCACCACGCGTTTGGCGGCCTGGCCTTCGGCGTCGGTCTGCTGCGCAGCAACGGCGGCGCCCTGGGCACTGCGCGCCACTTCGTGGGCGGCCGAGGACATCTGGTTGATCGCGGTGGCCACTTGGTCGGTCTCGTGGCGCTGGCGTTCCATGGCCTGCTCGGAACGCTGGGCCTGGTCGGACACCTGGCTCACCAGCCCGGTGAGCTGGGCGGTCATGTCGGTGATCTGGCGCACCAGGCCGTGAATTTTATCGACAAAGCGGTTGAACGCACCGGCCAGGTCGCCGAGTTCATCCTGGCTGGTGATGGCCAGGCGGCGGGTCAGGTCACCTTCACCCGCTGCGATGTCATCGAGGTTGGCTTTCATCAGGTGCAGCGGACGCAAGATGGTATTGGCCAGCAACATGCCCACGGCGGCGATCACCAGCAACACCACCACGGCCACACCGAGGATGCTCAGCAGCACGCCTTGCATGCGCTTTTCGACTTTGGCCTGCACCACTGCCACCTGGGCGTCGATGCCATCGAGGTTCACCGAAGTGCCGATCACCATGTCCCACTTGGGCAGGTACTCGGTATAGCCGAGCTTGGGCACCAGTTCGGTCTGGCCGGGCTGGGTCGAGCTGTATTGCAGGTAGTGGGTGCCGTCCTTGCCGACCTTGACCAGATCGCGGTTGACGTAGACGCCGTTGGGGTCGCGGTTGTCCTTGAAGCTTTTGCCTACGCCGTCCGGGCTGTTGCCCTTGAACAGGCGGATGGTCTCGGAGTCGTAGCCGAAGAAATAGCCGTCTTTGCCGTAGCTGGTATTGGACAGCAACTTGACCACCTGCGCCCGCGCCGCGCTGTCGCCGGGGGCTGCCGCGTCGTAGAGCGGCTTGATGGTGGTCATAGCCACCTCGACATAACCGTGCAGGGTGGCCTTGGCGTCGTTGAGCAGGCGCTGGCGGGTTTCATCCACTTCGTTGCGGGCCTGGCCCTGCAGAATCCACACGGTGGTTAGGCTGATGACCACGGCAAACAACAACACCGGCACGACAGCAAGGGCCAGGACTTTGGCCTTCAAACTCAGACGCATGGCTTTTCTCTCTTGTTAGTGGCGACTTGAGAGGTTAACGGCCATGTGAGCGATTACTGTAGGAGCGAGCTTGCTCGCGAAAAACCTGAGAGCACTGCGGAGTGCCAGGTTGCCCGCGTTATCGTTGACGCTTTTCGCGAGCAAGCTCGCTCCTACAGGAACCTCGTCAGAGCGTCATCGCGGCCAGCCAGCCGAACGCCAGCAGCGGCAGGTTGTAGTGCAGGAAAGTCGGCACCACAGTGTCCCAGATGTGGTGGTGCTGGCCGTCGATGTTCAGGCCGGAGGTGGGGCCGAGGGTGGAGTCCGAGGCTGGCGAACCGGCGTCGCCCAAGGCGCCGGCGGTACCGACGATGCACACGATGGCCACCGGGCTGAAGCCCAGTTGCACACACAGCGGCACGAAAATCGCCGCCAGGATCGGCACCGTGGAAAACGACGAGCCGATGCCCATGGTCACCAACAACCCCACCAGCAGCATCAACAACGCGCCAACGCCCCGGCTATGACCGATGAACGCCGCCGAGGCCTGCACCAGCGAGTTCACGTCACCGGTGGCCTTGAGCACTTCGGCAAAACCTGAGGACGCGATCATGATGAAGCCGATCATCGCCATCATTTTCATGCCTTCGGTGAACAGGTCATCGGTGTCGCGCCAGCGCACGATGCCCGACACCGAGAAGATCAGGAACCCGGCCAGGGCGCCGATGATCATCGAGTCCAGCCACAATTGGATGATGAACGCCGAGGCGATCGCCAGGCCGGCCACCAGCAGGGTCAGCGGGTTGTACTGCACCGCCACTTGCTCGACACGCTCGATTTTCTTCAGGTCGTACACACGCTTTTTGCGGTAGCTGATCAACACCGCCACCAGCAGGCCGACCACCATGCCCAGCGCCGGCAAGCCCATGGCGTGAGTGACATTGACCCCGCTGATATCCACCCCGCTCTTGGCGACGTTGGCCAGCAGGATCTGATTGAGGAAGATATTGCCAAAGCCCACCGGCAGAAACATGTACGGGGTGATCAGGCCGAAGGTCATCACGCAGGCGATCAGGCGACGATCCAGTTGCAGCTTGGTCAGCACATACAGCAGCGGCGGTACCAGCAGCGGAATAAACGCAATGTGGATCGGCAAGATGTTCTGCGAGGCAATCGCCACCACCCACAACAGGCCGATCAGCAGCCATTTGACATGGTTGCCACCGCTGGCGTCCTGGCGGTCCACCAGCAGCAAGGCTTTGTCCGCCAAGGCATGGGCCAGGCCGGACTTGGCAATCGCCACGGCGAAAGCCCCGAGCAATGCGTAGGACAAGGCCACGGTTGCGCCGCCGCCCAGCCCGCCGTTGAAGGCCTTGAGCGTGGCCTCGATACCCAGGCCACCGGTCAAGCCGCCCACCAGAGCGCCGACGATAATGGCGATGACCACGTGCACGCGGGACAGGCTGAGTACCAGCATGGTGCCGACCGCGGCGATGACTGCGTTAATCATGGTTACCTCAAGCAGAAACAAAAAAGACAGGCATGCCCGCGCGCGGCCCATGGGAACAGCTGCCGGCGTGCAGGCTTGAAAGAGGTCTTATTAGAGGGCGCGCACTTTGCAGGAGCTGGGCTGTCATGTCAAAACTGTGGTGAGGGAACGCTCTCTCAACAGATAAAGAATCGCAGGCGCCCGCCGATAAGCTGTCTCTATGTGCTTTCAGGTAAGGATGTCCCGATGTCGCTCAGGCAGCTCTCCATTCAATGGAAAATCACCCTGCTGGCGGGCCTGTGCCTGCTGGGGATCGTGACCCTGCTGGTGGGTCTGTCGCTGTACCGCATGGCGCAGAGCTCGCAGCAGGTCAAGGCGTCCAGCATGCAGATGCTCGACGAAGCCGCCCAGTCGCGCATCGAGGCCCAAGGCGAAGTGCAGGCGCTGGGCATTCGCCAGCAGTTCATGGATGCCTACCAATACGGCCACGGTTTTTCCCGCCAGGTGCTGTTTTTGCGCGAGCAGGCCGAGAAGCGCTTTCTCGATGCCTTCGACACCCGTGAAGACTTGACCCACCAGGTAAAGGCCGCCCTGCAGGCCAACCCAGACCTGCTCGGCCTGTCCCTGGTGTTCGAAGCCAATGCGCTGGACGGCAAGGACGAGTTGTTCGCGAACCAGGCGGAACTGGGGAGCAATGACAAAGGCCGTTTCGCGCTGTACTGGTCGCAACCGACGCCGGGGAAAATCACCTCGATGGCGCTGCCCGAGAGCGACATGGCCGACACCTCCATCGGCCCCAGCGGCGAAAAGGCCAACGCCTGGTTCACTTGCCCGCGCACGACCCTCAAACCCTGTGTGATCGAACCTTACTTTTATGTGATCGACGGCCAGAACGTGCTGATGACCAGCATCGTGTTCCCGCTGATGGTCAACGGCAAAGTCATCGCTTCGCTGTCGGTGGACATCAACCTCAACAGCTTGCAGGCGGTGAGCCAGCAGGCCAGCGGGAAACTGTACGACGGCCAGACCCAGGTCAGCATCCTCAGCGCCACTGGCTTATTGGCCGGCTACAGCCCGGATGCGAGCAAACTCAGCCAACGCCTGGAGCAGGTCGACCCGGCCAGCGGCGCGCAGTTGATCAGTGCCCTGGCCAGCAGTACCCAGACCCACTGTCTGCGCACCGACCATCAACTCAAGGTGCTGGCGCCTTTTGCACCGATTCCCGGCGGTAAGGCGTGGGGCGTATTGCTGGATGTACCGGAACAAGTCCTGGTCGCCCCCGCCGAAGCGCTGAAAAACCAGCTGGACGCCGACAACGCCAAAGGCACTTTGTTGGAACTGGGCTTGGGCCTGCTGGCCGCGGTGGTTGGTTTGATCCTGGTGTGGCTGATGGCGCGCAGCGTGACCCGGCCAATCCTTGGCGTGGCGCACATGCTTGAAGATATCGCCAGCGGCGAAGGCGACCTGACCCGGCGCCTGGCCTACGCCAAACAGGATGAACTGGGCCAATTGGCCGGCTGGTTCAACCGTTTCCTCGACAAACTGCAGCCGATCATTGCCGAGGTCAAACGCTCGGTGCAGGACGCCCGTGGCACCGCCGACCAGTCCGCAGCCATTGCCACGCAAACCAGCGCCGGCATGGAGCAGCAGTACCGCCAGGTGGACCAGGTGGCCACCGCGTCCCACGAAATGAGCGCCACCGCCCAGGACGTGGCCCGCAGCGCCGCCCAAGCGGCCCAAGCCGCACGGGATGCCGACCAGGCGACTCGTCAAGGCTTGACCGTTATCGACCGCACCACCGTCAACATTGGCGAGCTCGCCGCCGACATGAGCACTGCCATGGCCCAAGTAGAAGGTTTGGCCGCCAACAGCGAACAGATCGGCTCGGTGCTCGAAGTGATTCGCGGCATCGCCGAGCAGACCAACCTGTTGGCGCTCAACGCCGCCATCGAAGCCGCTCGCGCCGGTGAAGCCGGCCGCGGTTTTGCCGTGGTCGCCGACGAAGTGCGTAACCTGGCGCGGCGCACCCAGGAATCGGTGGAGGAAACCCGCCTGGTGATCGAACAATTGCAAACCGGTACCAGCGACGTGGTCGGTTCCATGGGCAACAGCTATCGCCAGGCCCAGGGCAGCGTCGAACAGGTCGGCCAGGCCGTCACCGCCTTGCGCCAGATTGGCGATGCGGTCACGGTGATCAGCGACATGAACCTGCAAATCGCCAGCGCCGCCGAAGAGCAAAGCGCGGTGGCCGAAGAGATCAACAGCAACGTGGCGACCATTCGCGATGTGACCGAGTCGTTGTCGGAGCAGGCCAATGAATCGGCGCGGGTCAGCCAGGCGTTGAACAGCCTGGCGAATCAGCAGCAGGGGTTGATGGATCAGTTCAGGGTCTGAATGTAGCAAGGCTTTTCTGTGGGGGGCGGGCTTGCCCCAATGCCAGTCAGTTAAGGTTTTTTTGTAGGAGCGAGCTTGCTCGCGAAAAACTCACAGGCGCCGCGTTCATTCAGCAAGCACGCGTTATCGTTGACGTTTTTCGCGAGCAAGCTCGCTCCTACAGTAGGCGATGCAGACACCTCGGTACTTCAGGCAAACCGAGTCGATGCTATCGCAGGCAAGCCAGCTCCCACATCTTGAGCGGTGGGGTTTCAGTGTCAGCGGCGTGGCAACTCGATCAATACCTTGAGCCCACCCAGCTCACTCTCCTGCAGTTGCAACACCCCGCCCCACACCTCGACGATGTCGCGCACGATCCCCAAACCCAGACCATGGCCAACCCTCTGTTCATCCAGGCGTGCGCCACGGCTGAACACCTGGTCGCGCTGGGCCTCGGGTATGCCGGGGCCGTCGTCTTCCACCGCCAGTTGGTAACCGTGGGGCATCTCGCTGACGCTAAGACGTACCTCGGCGTCCGCCCATTTACAGGCGTTGTCCAGCAAGTTGCCCAGCAGTTCCAACAGGTCTTCACGGTCCCAGGGCAGTTGCAGGCCCGGCGCCACCTGGTAGCTGAGGTCCAGGTGTTCGCCATGGATCATGCGCAGGGTGGCCAGTAAACCGGGCAGCTCTTGTTCACAGTCAAACAACGCGCCCGGCAAGGCATCACCCGCCAGGCGCGCACGGTTGAGTTCACGGTTAAGGCGTTGCTGCACTTGCTCCAGTTGTTCGCGCAGCAACTGGCTAAGCTGCGGATGATCCTTGAGCGCCTCACTGGAAGCGGCACTCAACAACACCGCCAGGGGAGTTTTCAGCGCATGCCCCAGGTTGCCGAGGGCGTTGCGCGAGCGCTTGAGGCTGTCTTCGGTATGCGCCAGCAGGTGGTTGATCTGCGCCACCAGTGGCTCCAGTTCAAGCGGCACCTGGGTGTCGAGTTGCGAGCGCTGGCCTTGTTGCAGTTGGGCGATCTGGTTACGTGCGGTCTCCAGGGGGCGCAGGGCACGGCGTACGGTGACCCGTTGCAGGATCAGCACCAGCATCAGCGCCGCCAGCCCCATCACCAGGCCGACCTGGCGCATCAGGCGAAAGCTTTCGCGCACGGGCGTGTAGTCCTGGGCCACGCTGATGGAAATCGACTGGCCAAAGCGCTTGTAGTCCGAGCGCAACACCAGCAGTTGCTGGCCTTCCGGCCCCAGTTGCAGGTTGCCCTTGAGCCCCGCCACCGGGAGCCGGGGCAGTTCCTGGTCCCACAGTGAGCGGGAGCGCCAATGCACATCGGCAAAGTCGATACGAAAGTAATGCCCGGAAAATGGCCGTTGGTACGCCGGCGACAGGCGCTGCTCATCCAACTGCACGCCGTTGGGCCCACGCACCAGCGCCACCAGCAGGTTTTCGCTGTCGTTGCGCAAGCCCGCTTCAAGGTAGCGCTGCAAACCTGCCTCGAACAACCACAGGCTGGTTTGCGCCAGCACCACGCCGACAATCACCATCACGCTGATCAACCCCAGGCTCAGGCGCCGCTGGATTGACCTCATGCCGGGGTGACGCCGAAACGGTAGCCCTGGCCACGCCGCGTCTCGATCACGCTGCGACCCAATTTGCGCCGCAGGTGGTTGACGTGCACCTCCAGCACATTGGAGTCGCGCTCGGTCTCGCCGTCATACAAGTGTTCGGCCAGGTGGCTTTTGGACAGGATCTGTTCGGGATGCAGCATGAAATAGCGCAACAACCGAAATTCGGCAGCCGTCAGTTGGATCTCGGCGCCGTCGCGCAGCACACACTGGCGCCCTTCATCCAAATGCAGGCCGGCGGCTTGCAGGGTGGGCTGGTTCGTCTGGCCGTGGGAGCGACGCAGCAGCGACTGGATGCGCAGGTACAGCTCTTCGGGGTGAAAAGGTTTGCTCAGGTAATCATCGGCGCCGGCCTTGAGCCCTTCGATACGCTCGGCCCAGGAATCGCGGGCGGTCAGAATCAGCACCGGGATGGCCAACGCGGCGGCGCGCCATTGGGCCAGTACGTCAAGCCCGGGCAAACCGGGCAGGCCAAGGTCAAGAATGATCAGGTCATAGGGCTCGCTGTGCCCCTGATACACGGCGTCGCGGCCATCGGCCAGCCAGTCGACCGCATAGCCCTGGCGCTGCAGGCCGGCCATCAGCTCGTCAGCCAGGGGTACGTTGTCTTCCACCAGGAGCAGGCGCATCAATCTTCCTCATCTTTGATCAGGTTACCGTTGGTGGCGTCCAGCTTGATCTCGCGCACCACGCCTTCGGTGGTCACCAGTTCCACTTCATAGGCATATTGCCCGTGCTTCTTTTCCAGTTCGGCCTCCAGCAGCCGCGAGCCGGGGTATCGCGCCATGGCCTGCTGCAACAGCTGTTCCAATGGCAGGATTACGCCTTGCTGGCGCAGGGCCAGGGCTTCGTCCTGATTGAGGTCGCGGGCCGCCAGGCTAGAACAAAACACCATGAGCACCAGCGCCACGCGACTGCCGACGCGTAAATTTACCTTCATTACGTATCCTGATGATTCTTGAGAACCTGCCCGGTGAGCGCGTTCAATTCAACATCCCATTCAATGCCGTCTGCATCTTGTAGCTCGACTTCATAGATGTACTTGCCGTATTCCTCATCCAGGTCGGTGCCCAGCAGCGTCGAACCAGGGTGAAGGGCCAGGGCCGTGGCATCCAATTGATCGAAAGCGACAATAGTAACAGTGGCCGGCACGATCAGTGGCTTGTCGGGGTCCACGGCGGCGGCCGGGGTCGCCGTAACGAGGATGATAGCGGCGGCGCCCAGGGCAGTGAGGCGCTTCATGATAAGTCTCCGTTACATGATGTTTTCCTACGTCGGCCACGGTACGCGTTGCAACTTAACTGAAACTGAATTGCCACCATGGCAATTCCGGTTAAGCCATTTTTCCCACGGCCTGCGAGATTTCCTATACTGCCCCGCTCGCCTCAACAGAGACCGGTATGACCGCCATCCATATCAAGTTCCCGGCCTTGACTCTCAAGGCCGGCAAACGCGCCTTCACCCGCATCCGCGAGCAGGGCCTTGCGCCTGCCGACGTCGGCATCCTTCCCGGTGCGGCGGGCGGCCCCAAGGCCCTGGGTATCCAAGGGCTCGACCTGGCGCTATTCGGTGACTGGTTACGCCGTGCCCCGCGCGAGCGTGCGCTGATCGGCGCGTCCATCGGCTCCTGGCGGTTTGCCAGCGCCTGCCTGCCCGACCCGGTGCAAGGCTTGCTCGATCTGGGCCGCCTGTACAACGAGCAGCGCTTTGCCAAAGGCGTGACCATGGCCCAAGTCAGCCAGAGCTGCCAGCGCATGCTCGACGACCTGCTGGCCGGGCGCGATGCGCGGGTGCTGGACAACCCCGACTATCGGCTGAACATCATGGTGGTCAAGAGCCACGGCTTGCTCGCCGATGACCACCGTGGGCGGCTGGGGCTGGGCCTGTCGTCGGTGATTGCCGATAACCTGCGGGGCCGCGCACGGCTGTCGCGGCATTTCGAGCGGCTGATCATCCACGACCCGCGCCAGGCACCCCCGGTACACCCCCTGACGGATTTCCCCTCGCGCTTCCTCACCCTGGACGTGGGTAACCTGCGCCAGGCGTTGCTCGCGTCCGGCTCGATCCCCATGGTCATGCAAGGCGTGCGCGACCTGCCCGGGGCCGGAGCCGGCACCTACCGCGACGGCGGCCTGCTGGACTACCACCTCGACCTGCCCTACCAGGGCGATGACATCGTGCTGTACCCGCACTTTACCGACCGAGTCATCCCCGGCTGGTTCGACAAGGGCCTGCCATGGCGACGCAGCAACCAGCAAGGCTTGCAGGATGTGTTACTGCTGGCGCCGTCCAGGGACTACCTGGCCCGCCTGCCCCACGGCAAGCTGCCAGACCGCAGCGACTTCAAGCGCTTTATGGGCGATGATCCTGCCCGCAACAAATATTGGCAAACCGCCATGAGCGAGAGCCAGCGGCTGGGGGATGAGTTTTTGGCATTGGCGGACAACGGCAAGCTCGGCGAACGTTTGCTAGCCCTTTGACCGCATGGGCGGTATGCGCAGAGGTTGATCAAGCTGTTAAACTCGCCGCCTGCCAGACACCTGACCGAGCTGAAAACACTGTGGAAATCTTCAAAGAGTTTACCTTCGAATCCGCCCACCGCCTGCCCCACGTACCGGAAGGCCATAAATGCGGGCGCCTGCATGGGCATTCGTTCAAGGTGGCCATCCACCTGAGCGGCGACCTGGATCCCCATACTGGCTGGATTCGCGACTTCTCGGAGATCAAGGCGATTTTCAAGCCGCTCTATGAACGCCTCGACCACAACTACCTCAACGACATTCCCGGCCTGGAAAACCCCACCAGCGAAGTGCTGGCCAAGTGGATCTGGACGGAGTTGAAACCCCTGCTGCCAGAACTCAGTGCGATCCGTATCCACGAGACGTGCACCAGTGGCTGCATCTATCGCGGCGAGTAAGCGATCGAGTGTTGAAAAGAACCACTCCGCAGGTGGTAACGCCAGTCAGTTAAGGCTTTTTTGTAGGAGCGAGCTTGCTCGCGAAAAACTTACGGGCGCCACGTTCGTTCAGCAAACACGCGTTATCGTTGACGTTTTTCGCGAGCAGGCTCGCTCCTACAGAGAAGGCGATGACCGCTTAACTAACTGGCATTACCACCTTCGGGTGGTTTTTTTATGCCTGTCTGCCACGATGTAAAGCAAGCTTGACACCGAATGGACCACCACCTAATGTAAAGCACCCTTTACTTATGGAGATGATCATGTCACCCAAACGCTTCCCGATGAAGTTCGCCGTCATTTTATTGGTGTACGTACTGTGCGTGGTGGTTTCCAGCGTCTACATGTCGTCGATGCCCGACGGTGTCGCCAAAATCGCCCTGGCGCTGCTGCCCGTTACCCCGATGATCGCGATGGCGGTGTCGATCATTCGGCGCCTGAACGCCATGGATGAAATGGGCCGCAAGATCCAGCTGGAAGCGCTTGCCGTGGCGTTTGTCTGCACGGCGCTGACGACCTTCAGCTACGGCTTTCTGGAGACCGCTGGCTTCCCGCGGATGTCGGCCTTCATGGTATGGCCGATCATGGGCGGTGTCTGGTGCGTGGCCACGATCATCGGCACAAGGCGCTATCAGTGAACAACCAATTGCGCTATCTGCGCTCCGAGCTGGGCTGGTCCCAGGCTGACCTTGCAGAGCGCCTGGGTGTGTCGCGCCAGACCGTCAATGCCATCGAGACCGGCCGCTACGATCCAAGCTTGCCCCTGGCGTTCAAGATCGCCAAGGTGTTCGAACAGCCCATCGAGGCCATCTTTGAAGCACCGATGGATTGATGGGGACGCGTGACTGCAAGGGGCATTGAGGCCAACTGTGCGCTTCATGCCAACGCTGTTCGACTGAGCCAGTTTGGCTCACCGCTGCACTGCTTTTGCGCTGGATTGGGCGAGGAGACCTCATAACGGGCTTGCTCCCGTCAGCGCATACCTGCCTGCATCTGCGTTGGCACGCAGGATGCACGCGACCTGGGTCACCACTCAGGGAGCAGCCCCCATGACGCAGCAAGAACCCGGCAACGACTACCCTCTCAGCGAAGTCCCCTTGCACGCGCGCAAGGGTCTGGCCTCTACGGCCATGGTGTTGCTGGGGTTCACCTTTTTTACCGCGACCATGTTCGCCGGCGGCAAGCTGGGGGTGGCGTTCAGCTTCATCGACATGCTTGGCGTCGTGGCCCTGGGTAACCTGTTGTTGGGTATCTACGCCGCAGGCTTGGGTTACATCGCGTTCAAGAGCGGCTTGAACTCGGTGCTGATGGGGCGCTTCTGCTTTGGCGAAGTGGGCAGCAAGCTCAGTGACTTGATCCTCGGTTTTACCCAGATTGGCTGGTATGCCTGGGGCACGGCTACGGCCGCCGTGGTATTGGGCAAATATTTCCAGTTGAGCCCGGGCAGTGTGCTGGGGCTGATGCTGGTGTTTGGCTTATTGTTCTGCGCCACCGCCTACGTAGGTTATCGCGGGTTGGAAATCCTGTCTTACATCGCGGTGCCGGCCATGGGCATCCTGTTGCTGCTGTCGATGTGGGTCGCCACCATGAAGGTCGGCGGGCTGGAGGGGCTGCTGGCAGTGGTGCCCAGCGCTGAGCTGGACTTGTCCACCGCCATCACCCTGGTGTTCGGGACCTTTGTCAGCGGTGCAACCCAAGCCACCAACTGGACACGGTTTTCGCGCTCGGCCAAGGTTGCGGTGCTGGCCAGCCTGATCGGCTTTTTTGTCGGCAACGGCTTGATGGTGCTGATCGGGGCCTATGGCGCCATCGTCTATCAGCAACCGGATGTGGTGGAAGTCTTGCTGCTGCAAGGTTTCGCCACGGCGGCGATGGCCATGCTGCTGCTCAATATCTGGAGTACCCAGGACAACACCATCTACAACTTCGCCGTCGCCGGTTGCAACCTGTTGCGCACCCAACGGCGCAAGAGCGTGACCCTGGCCGGCGCGGTGATCGGCACCCTGCTCGCCTTGTTCGGCATGTACGACCTGCTGGTGCCGTACCTGATCCTGCTGGGCACGGTCATCCCGCCGATTGGGGGCGTGATCATGGCGGACTTCTTCTATCGCTATCGCGGCCAATACCCACGCTTGGCGCAGGCTCGCCTACCGGCGTTCAATTGGCCCGGCCTGATTGCGTATGGAGTCGGCACCGTGCTGGCGTTCAACTCGCCGTGGGTCGCGCCGTTGGTGGGAATTGTCGCCGCGGCGCTGACCTATGTGCTGCTCAGCGCCATACTACGCGCCATGACCGCCTGGACATCGGTATCGCCCTGAGGATCTGGCGGCTGTCTGCCTGATTGTTTTTAGCCAAGAGGAACTTGACCATGCACATCATCAATGCCCGCCTGCGCAACCGTGAAGGCATGCATGATCTGCACCTGGAACACGGCCGGATCGCCAGCATCACTGCGCAAACCAGGGTGCCGGCGCTGATGGCCGGCGACTTGGACGCCGCCGGCAACCTGGTGATACCGCCCTTCGTCGAACCCCACATCCATCTTGACGCCACGCTTACCGCCGGCGAACCGCGCTGGAACATGAGCGGTACGCTGTTTGAAGGCATCGAATGCTGGGGCGAACGCAAGGCCACCATTACCCAGGAAGACACCAAGGCGCGGGCCAAAAAAACCATTCAGGCCCTCGCCGCCCATGGCATCCAGCATGTGCGCACCCATGTCGACGTCACCGACCCAGACCTCACCGCACTCAAGGCCATGCTGGAGGTACGTGAAGAGAGCACCCACCTGATCGACCTGCAAATCGTCGCCTTCCCCCAGGAGGGCATCGAGTCGTTCCGCAATGGTCGCGAGCTGATGGAGGAAGCCATTCGCCTGGGTGCCGACGTGATCGGTGGCATCCCCCACTTCGAATACACCCGCGACCAAGGCGTGAGTTCGGTGAAGTTCCTCATGGACCTGGCCGAACGCACCGGCTGCCTGGTGGACGTGCACTGTGACGAAACCGACGACCCCCACTCACGCTTTCTCGAAGTCCTCGCCGAAGAAGCCCGCAGCCGCGACATGGGTGCCCGCGTGACGGCCAGCCACACCACGGCCATGGGTTCCTACGACAACGCCTACTGCGCCAAGCTGTTTCGCCTGCTGGGGCATTCCGGCATCAGCTTTGTCTCGTGCCCCACCGAAAGCATCCACCTGCAAGGCCGCTTCGACAACTTCCCGAAACGCCGCGGCGTCACCCGCGTCAACGAGCTGCTTGAGGCCGGCATGAACGTGTGTTTCGGCCAGGACTCCATCGTCGATCCCTGGTACCCGCTGGGTAACGGCAATATCCTGCGAGTGCTGGAGGCCGGCCTGCACATCTGCCATATGCTCGGCTACCGCAATTTGCAAAACGCCCTGGACCTGGTCACCGACAATAGTGCCAAGGCCATGGCCCTGGGCGACCGATACGGATTGCAAGCAGGCCGCCCGGCCAACCTGCTGATCCTGTCGGCCGACAGCGACTACGAAGTCATACGTAGCCAGGGCCTGCCGTTGTACTCGATTCGCAACGGCAAGATATTGATGAAACGGCAACCGGCCCAGGTGGAGTTTATGTAACCGCATGGGTTAGACGACTGAGTCGATGTCCAGCGTTTGCACCCGTGCCTGTTCGTCGTGGGACGGCGGCGGGATGCTGGCGAATTGGGCTGGCTCACGATTCTCGCGGTGGCTAAACCAACGTTTGAGGCTCGATTGCAGATGTGCAGAACGGGCATGGCTGCCATAGACATCGCGGGCTTCCAGGCGATGCCAGCGCAGGCTTGCCAAGCGCTCGCGGCTGGTGTGCAAACGGTCGATCTCTGCGTTCAAGGCATCGGTGGGTTCATGGCTACGATCATTGGCTGGGCGCCGCAGAGCCAGTTCACGCCGCTTGGCCCGCAGTTGCTCGCGCATGTCTTCGAAAGCCCGGTCGAGCAGCTCGAACTCCCGCTGAGTTACCAGCGGGCCCTCACTCTCCAGAGTTTGTTGCCAGCGGCGCAATGTTGCCCAGGCTGCGGGGATATAGCTGGTGGTCATGAAGTGCTGATTGGCCTGGAACAGCTGCCTCAGCAAATTATCGCGGTCGGGCATATCGCCCTGCAGTTGCAATGCGCGGTTGCACCCTGCTTCTTGGAGCGATTCACAGCCAGGCTTCCATAGCACCGAGGAATGGCTGCCATCCGGGAGCGTGATCGGCATGAAGTGATATTGCTCACCGTGATGCCGATAGGGGTTGCCGCCTACGCGCACCAGCCCAGCGGCGAACAGCAGGCCACCGGGTGCGGGGTTGCTGAATAGCGTGATGGCCCCGGGAATCCAGAGCTTGGCGGTGGTGTTCATCCAGGGCGCCGGAACACTGGGGACGGGGTCATTGTGGTTGACGATGCGGTGGTGGACCAGGGTTGAGGCGCCGGCGGTGAATTCGGCGTCGGCGGCGCGGGGGGCGCCGTAGGTGTAGAGGAGTGGGTCGTAATCTCGATCTGGTGTACGGCGTAGGGCCTCTGCCAATAAGAGTGCTATAGCCCCCCCAAGACTATGGCCACAAATGATAATTCGTTGGCTGCTGTGATATCGAAAAAGGTAACCCGATACAAAATTATGCATGGCCTGAAATGCCTGATAAAAACCTTGGTGGGCTTTTCCAACGCCCTCGATGAATGGGACTTGATGGGCGTTTGCATCGCGTAGAACATCGGCACCACTAGCGGTGCCGCGTACAGCAATAAGCACCACTTCATCGTGATGACAAATGAATGCTTGAGTATCTGTTCCAAACTCTACATCGTTAAAAAAGTGTATCCGCTCCGGATGCTCGAGATCATGCACGGTGGCATTCTGCTCATATAACTCTGGATCAAAAGGCAATATCTCAAAACGACGGGAATAAGCTACGTCTTCATACAATGGATAAAATCGTTGCACTTGCTCTGAGTCAAACCTCCACGCCTCCCGGTAACACGACAAACGTTCGGCAAACAAATTCCCGACAGTTGGATGCCAAGGAAAGCTGACTTTATCCTTAGGTTCTATAGGAGGATCCTGGCCAAACTCGCAATAGCTTAATGTTGCCATTAACGCCAGTTGGTAGAGGTTCAATGCACAAAGTTGGTCCTGTGTAGAAAGGATTGGCCGTAATGCTCGTAGAGGTCGCACCTGCAGCATCGTGAATTTTTTCGGAAAGAGCACCAGTCCCTTAAAGGATGACTCGGGAGGTCCAAAACCAAGGTCTGCCATCATCTTGAGTGCATGCCGCATTGGACGGTGAGCCTGTGATGACAGGGGCGGCAAGTGAGCGCTATGTCGAACCAGGTCACTCACTTCAACCTGATAAAAATGATCTGCATTTGGGCGTGCGAGATTTTTTTCGACCATCTGATCGTGGTTATCAAGAAAATGGGTTTGCTCGGCACGCACTTGCAACTCAGTGATAGGCAATGCATAGAATGAACGTGTCATGAGCGACTGATAGAGCGTTTCCCGACCTGAATAGCGCTCCTCCATCATCAGAATTACGGGACCACAGAAAAAGCCCTCCACTCGGACAAAACCCTCCCCGTTCAACCGACCGTTGTATTGCTGACCAGCAACGTCACGCAGGGTATAAGGCAGTCCCCCATAACTTTTTCCATTTCCCGTTTCATCGACTAAGCAGAAGGTCAACCAATCCCCACTCAATGAGCAAGCAGGCATCCTGTCGTTGAAAAACTGTTGCTTCCATGCAGCTTGTTCCATGAGGTTTCTCCTGATTAGTCACAGGTCGGATAAATATTGCATAAACGCCCATCTGGCATTTTGAACGCCTTGAAGTCAGAGACATTGCCGCGACAAAACGCAAATATGTCTTCCTGGCTTTCTCCCCTGCAACGCTTCCAGCCACCGACAACCTTTACCCAGTTGTCTCGCACTGCTGGTTGTTCTTCTTCCGTTAACGCCAGCACCATTCTCAGCGTCTTCCCACGCAATCCAGCACGGGACACATAACCGCCAGCACGAGCTTTCGTAAGCTGTCCGCTGGTGTTCAGCGAATTGCATTTAAGCCCCTTAATAAGGGCATGCTGGGGGCCAACAGTACGAAACAACCATTGACATTGCCCAGGGAGCTGTTGGACATAACTTTCTGACATCAAAGTCATTCCGTCCTCCCAACTATCTCGGATATAAACAGCGGCGTAATCCCGTCCGACGTCCGACCAACGCTCCCCCCACTTTGCGTTAATCGCAAACACAAGTTTACGTAACACCAGCGAACAGCCTTCCACCCGCTCTGTCAGTGGCACCTCGAAACTCACTCTAGTCGCTACGGGCTTGCTGGCAGCCTTGAATATTTTGAGATCCGGTCGCTTGCCATGTCTTCGAGGCAACTTGCACGTTTCACCCGGCGCGGGGGTGTAGGAAGCATCGCCCACAAGGCCGAAATGCGCCGGTAAATCCACCTCCAACGTGAAACGCTCCACCGCCTTTCCCGTACATCCCGAAAGCCCTGCACCCGCCACAACCAGCAACACCCACCCCATCCATCTATTCACCACTCCCTACCTCCCTGTCCCACTGCGCCGCCACTCGTTCAAAATGCTCCCCAGGCGCCTCGCCTGCCCTCGGTTGCCAATGAGTAACACTGCTACCAGTCGCCTCGGCCAACCGACGAACCACCAAAAATTCGAGCTGCTCCGGCTCCCGCCATTGCCAGGTGCGCGCTTGTTCCAGTACCTGAGCCAGCCAAATCCTGGGGTCTTGGAATTCGACCAATGCCGCCAGGTCTTCACTGTGCTCCGCCAGCAGGTAACGCAGGATATTGGCGTGCAGGATGGCCTCGGCCTGGGGGTTGGGTGTGTCGAGCCACGGCGGGTGTTCAGGCGCCGGGTAGTTACCCGGTGCGGGGTTTTCGTGATGGCACCAACGGCCTTCATGCCAATAGCACACGCTGATCAGCGGCCCGAGGTAAACCGGCCAATGTTCCTCGGCCAGATGGGCCAGGGCACGAGCCAGGGTGCGGTTGTCGTGAAAGCGATAAAGCGCCTGCTGGCCTTCTGGCCCCAGCAGCAGTCGCTCGCGCCAATGGCGCGCCACACCCGCCAGATCGCTGGCAGGCAGGCTGGCGAGCCAACCCCAGTTCGACTCGGGGTGTAGCAGCAGGTCGGCCAGTGCAGGCTCATTCATATGCTCCAGTAGCAGTACGACCGGACCTGAATTCGCCAACTCCGCCGCAGCGGTCTCGCTGTAGAGGTTGCAATAGTGCGATGGGGCACGATCTGTCAGCAGAGGTTGGCGAGCCTCGTGATTGCCATCAAGCATCAGGCACAGTTGATGCCCGCTCTGCTGTTGTTGGGCCATCCAGCGATGGGGCGAGTGGTCCATCAGGCCGCCCTCCCCGCGATATCGCACAGGCCTTCGCGGCAGCGTTCGCACAGGGGGAAAAAGTCCGCGCCCAGTTGCTTGGCCAAATCCATGATGACGCCTTGCGCTGCAGAGATTTGCGCGCTGGCAACCAATGACGAGGTCACCGAACGGCCTGCAGACGGCAAACCGCCCAGGGTGATGGACCGGCTGCTGCAAATACTGCCGGCTTGCATCACCAGGTGTTCCCCGCCCGCCTTCAAGCTCAGTTGTGCACCCGCCTCTATCACCAGGCTGGCACCGGCCTTGAGGTGAACCTGCTGCCCGGCTTCGATCACCAGGCTCTGGCCAACGCGGGTCAGGCTATCGCCCTCTACTTCCTGGCGACTGTCATGCCCCACCCGTTGCTCCAGGTCACGCTGAGCGCGCAGGTAAATGAGCTCTTCGCCGCGTCGGTCTTCAAGGTACAACTCATTGGCGCCCCCGCCGCCCGGCGAACTGCGGCTACGCAGAACGCTGCGTGTCTTGTGCTGCGGCAAAGGGTACGCCGGCAGATGCGATGCATTGGGCAGGCAACCGGTGACAAGGGGTTGGTCCGGGTCTCCCTCCAGGAAGCTCACCAACACTTCCATGCCCACCCGTGGAATGACCATGGCGCCAAACCCATCACCCGCCCAACCGGACGCCACACGCAGCCAACAACTGCTGGTCTCGTCGCCCTTTTCCGCGCGATCCCAGTGAAAGCGCACCTTCACACGACCATAGGCATCGCAGTGCACGTCCTCGCCGGCAGGCCCGGTTACCGTCGCGGTCTGGCTGCCACTGATCGTTGGCTTGGGATGCTTGAGAGCAGGTCGATGCACTGCGCGCCAGGGGGTTGCGGTGAACCGGTTGCGATAGCCTTGGAATCCATTGGCATCAACGATCGACTCCTCCAACACCTGCGGCTGGTAACCCTCATGACGCACCGAAGTCAGCAGCCATAAGTCGTTGCAGGCTGGGTCCGGGTGATCACACAGCTCAAGAAAGTGACCACTGCACAACGCCGGTTGATCGCTCTTGCCCAGTACCCGATGGCGATCACGCTGGTGGCGCTCCAGGCCGCGCCGTACCAGCTGCACACCGCGTGCATGGCCCGTAAAGCCGGCAGGGTAGCCATAGTCTTCCAAAGGATCGACCGGCCCGGCACCGGCTTGGTCATGCAGGCGAAACGAAGGGTGCTCAAAGTCATAGTCACGACGTACGGTGCGCCGGCTGCGCGTTACCATGCGCCGGTCGAAACGTTGGACAACCGGGGCCCCTAGCGATGGATCAGCCGAGGAACAATAACGCTGCACCGGCAACCGTCGAAATACTGTCTGGTCATCACCGAACACCAGCAGATGATTCTCCGCGCTGTGGCGAAAGTGGTAGTGAATGCCCTCCTCCTCACACAGCCGCTGGATGAAATGCAGGTCGGACTCCCTGTACTGCACGCAAAATGTGCGCGGTGGATACACCACCGGCCCCAACTCAAACGCGTAGGCGTCAGCAAAGATACCGTGGTGTTCGAGGACCGCGGCAATGATCTGCGGTACGCTGCGCTGCTGAAAAACCCGCTGATCGCAACGATGGGCAAGGGATGCCAGGCGTGGGGCCAGCGTCAGGTGATAAACGGTGAGCCGCGTACCGGGATCATCCCGGCCGATGGCGTAGATTTGCCCATGCAAGCCCTGGTCTGCTTCGCCGAAAGCCAGATAGACGGGTTGATGAAGCAACGCCTCCAGGTCTAGGGAAGGATCTTCGCTGACTAACTGCACCTCTATGAAGTAAGGCTGATCGAGGGCTTCGCTGCCTTTGAACGCCACTACCTGAATTTCTGTATTTATGCTTGAAAGGACTAACTTGAAACGCGACGAAACAACTTCGTTAACCATCCTTTGTTACCCGCCATCAACTTTCTCTTGAACGACTCTCTCTCGCCCCAACACCCATTCGGATTGCGAAAAAAAGCACCTGAACACGCTCAAGCTTAGCGACCCCAGGCACTTTTCGGTCCTTTTTGAATAAAACAGAAGTTTCGTACAGCGAAGATGGAAGAGTCTTTTACAGAATATATACAGGCAAAAAAACCTTCTAACGGCATGAAGAAAATTCTGACTACAGCTTGTCTCTGTATAACTAAATTTTAAGGAAACGGCTGACACTTAATGCGACAGTCGTTTCCGCAATTCTGCTTTTTAGTCGCACTGTCCCAGGAATGGAGATGTACCCGGTCCAACTGTGTTGACTGTCAGGCCACCTTCGCGAGCAAGCCCGCTCCCACAGCTTGTGAGTGGGGTGTCAGGTAGATATGCATCGGCTGGCAGGCCGTCTTCGCAGGCAAGCCAGCTCCCACATCGCGGGGCGTCAGGCCTCCCTTACAGCAATGCCCCTCTTAGCGCGCGGACGTGGCAATTGCCCACTAATATTGCCTCGCGTCTCTACCTAGCGAGACTGCGGCCTATTACAGAACGCCAAGTCTGTGGGAAGTGATCTGGAAGGTGGTAATCCGCCGCAAGAAACCTGGGGTTCAGCCACTTCCGCAGGGATTACACACCTTCCAGCCCACCTCCTACAGGCTCGATCATTTCTACGTGGTCACCGGTGGGCAAAGCGTTCCGTGTTTGTAAAAAAATTGCCTCGCACCCCGTAACACCAAGGGAACCCGGCTCGCTCGAGAGGGCCTGATGTGCAAGGATGTCGCGCCGGACATCGTTCGTTGAACGCCAAACCAAGGATTTTTCATGACTGCCATTCCCACCCCTGCCCCCGTGGTTCCCGGGCGACTGGAACAGATGTCGACCCGCATCGCTTTTTTCATCGCAGGTTTTGGTATCGCCGCCTGGGCGCCGTTGGTGCCCTATGCCAAGGCGCGCGCGAACCTGAATGAAGGCACCCTTGGCTTGCTGTTGTTGTGCCTGGGGGTGGGGTCGATCATCGCAATGCCGGCAGCGGGCGCGCTGGCCTCGCGTTACGGTTGCCGACGCGTGCTGACCGCAGGAACGCTGATGATCTGCCTGGCCCTGCCGATGCTGGCCACCGTCAGTTCGATCCCGTTGTTGATTGCCGGGTTATTCCTGTTTGGCGCAGGCCTGGGCACCGTGGACTCCACCGTCAACCTGCAAGCGGTGATCGTTGAGCGCGCCAGTGGCAAAACCATGATGTCGGGCTTTCACGGCTTGTTCAGCCTGGGGGGCATTGTCGGCGCTGCGGGGGTTGCGGGGTTGCTGGGCCTGGGCCTGTCGCCATTGCAGGCGACCCTGGTGGTAGTGGTTATCACGCTGGCAGCGCTGTTCAAGGCTGCACCGCACTTGTTGCCTTATGGCAGTGAAAGCTCGGGGCCGGCATTTGCAGTGCCCCATGGGGTGGTGTTGTTTATCGGTTGCCTGTGTTTCATCGTCTTTCTGGCTGAAGGCGCCGTACTGGATTGGAGTGCTGTGTTTTTGAGCGCCGAGCGCGGCCTGGATGAGGCTTACGCCGGCCTGGGCTACGCGGCATTTGCCTTGACCATGACCGCAGGGCGACTCACCGGTGATGCCATTGTTCGACGCCTGGGGCCCACACGGGTGATTGTGATCGGTGGCGCGCTGGCCTGTGCCGGCTTGCTCCTCGCAACCCTATTGCCAGCGTGGGAAACGGCGCTGCTCGGGTATGCGCTGGTGGGTGCCGGGTGTTCGAATATCGTGCCGGTGCTGTATACCGCCGTGGGCAAGCAAACAGTGATGCCGGAGCATATTGCGGTGCCCGCCATCACCACACTGGGTTATGCCGGCATTCTCGCCGGCCCCGCCATGATTGGCTTTATCGCCCATGGCAGCAGCTTGAGTACTGCCTTCATCCTGATCGCGGTATTGCTGGCAGCGGTGGCCATCAGTGGCAAAGTCCTCAAGGTGTAGCTCGCTTTTCAGCGTGCTTTGCGAGCGGCGTCCTGCTCATGCCACCGTTCAAGGCTTTTGTTGTTCAGCCACCCCTCTTTGTGAGGCGGGCCAAATAGTCGTGTGCCATTGGCACGCTCCAATGAGGGCAACAAGCCTGGGCGTTCAATAATGTTCTTGGCGGTGTAGACGCAGAACTCGCTGTATTTGGATTGGGGCATGCCCGTGGATGTATCCAGCACGGGCACGCCCTGTTGATCAACCTCGTACGGGTCCTGCATGACCTCCCTGAGCCTGGCGATTTCAACGTACTGATGCTGTTCAAACAGGTAGGTTCGATCCATGGTCTCGTCTCTCAACAGCGGAAACTGGCTTTGCAGTGCCTCCACCACCTGCGCATTGCCTTGCGCATGAAACGGGTCTTGACTGAACACATTCGCCGAGCTGTTCCCCTGCAAAGCCTGGGCAGCCGCACTGAGGCTATCGCGCGTAATATCGCCGTCCCGGCTGAAAACCGCATCACTCAAGCGCGGGCGCTTGAGCATTTCCCTCACGACCTGAATCACGTCATCCAACGCCTCGCTTTCACCCATAGGATGAGCGGCGATCCGCTGCAAAGACATCCAGGTCAATCGCCCATCACTCAGGAACGAGTGCAGCAAGGCGAAGGATTTCTCCAGCGCTTTAGCCAACTGGCTATCCGTTGACGTTGCACTGGGCAGGACGCCACTGGACCGCTCAATGGATAAGTTCTGCAAGTCTCGATGACGCAGAGCAGACAAGGGTGCACGAAAAAGACGGGGCTTGCGCGGGCCTTCCACCGGAAACGAGGAAGAGCTTTCATGCCAGGTTTCAGCGGTGGCCGGTGGTGGCTTGGTTGATTGTACGGCCGGCCTGTCGGGGGGAAGAGGCCGGGGAGGTAGTACACCCTCGATTGTCATGGGTTTTCTCCAACTCTGTTCAGATGCATATCCGCTGGGTTGACTTTACCTTGATGGGCAAAATCAACGATTGGACTCCACTCAGGCAGGCACCTCATGTGTGGTTGGGCGAACTCGACAGTTCCGGGTGAAGGACAAATACACATGACAATATGTAAAACCGTGCTCAGCCACGGTTAACCCAGTTTGCGTCTACGCCACCAACTGGTCAGGCAGTTGATCAACCCTGTGTCGTTCAACGAATCAATACCTTTCCCCTTAACCTGTGGGTCTAACAGCATGCCTCGGGAAAAGTCGTCTGACACGGGCGCCTGGAATTTAAGCTGGCCGGCATAAGCTTTCATGCGCCGCGCCTGTGCCTCATATTCCGTCGACGCAAAAGGGAAGCTGCACGAGGGTGCGCGGTCCTGGGAGACTGGCAGACTTTCACGTTGGGTATTGCGCAGGAGTTCGATGGGCCCGGTTGGGCGAGAATTAAACGAGGTTGAAGGCATATTTTTCCCTCATTCAGAATCTGAAAAGCGACGGTGCGAGTCGCAACCGCAGGTGCCACTTATGTGGCAAATGGGCGTGATTCGTTCCTTGAAACATATAGGACTGGCGCCGCCTCCGAGAGGCGACGCCTGAAAAAGGCTCAGCGGGACAACAGGTACAGGCCTGTACGGCTGATCTTCCCATCGTCATCTTTACTGGCGCGGTTATCCATTTCCTCAAGCAGATCACTGCGCTTTAGCATTTCCTGGGCCAGCTGAATCAGGTGGTCATTGGCCGCGTCGCCGGTAAGCGGCTCGCGCGCCCACTTTTTCAGGTCGCGGATTTTAAGGCTTGAGCCCCCGCTCCCTTTCTTCAACTCGTCGAAATGCTCGAGCAGCTCACCGGCCAACTCCTTGTCGGTCTTGTACTTGAAGTAGTTTTCTCCTTTGATCACCGCGTTCAGGCTGTGCCGGTCGATCATGCCATCCAAAGCGCCTGTGGAACCGTTCCGATCCAACGCGTCCATCAGTTCCGGACGTCGTAACAGCTCATTGGCCAGGCGAATGTTCTCGTTCATCACCGGGTTGGGCGACCATCCTCTTTTCGCCATTGCCAGAATGCTGTCAACGCTGATGGAACCTGGGTTCTTCGGGTCTCTGAAGGCGTTGAAGCTGTCGCGCAATTGCTGCGCCAACTCTTCTCTGTTCTTCAGAGAGTACTGCGCGTCTGGCCTGCCGGGCGCGGGCGGATACGGCCGTCCTGCAGTGGGGTCCGGGCGTGGCGGCGGGTTGCTTCCAATCGGGTTCGGCCTGGGTGGCGGGTTGCTGCAACCTGGGTTCGGCCTTGGCGGCGGATGCCCACAACCGGGATGCATGGGTGGCCGATGCCCAGAGAACCAGTGGCTGAGCAGGTGTTTGAGTTGGCTCAGAAAGTTCTGTATTGGCGGCGGGTTGTGGTGATGACCAAGCACGTCAGCCGCAGGGGGGGATGCCGGGCGATTACCGAACACAGGCCCGGATTTGTTGTCCCCGGATTGAAAATTCACATGGGCAGCACTCTGACCATTGAAGGAAGGCGCAGCCGGAGCCTCACGAGTGTTTTTGACCTCGGCCTTGGCATTGGCCTGTGTGAGGTCAGGCGTTGATGAGGCCGAGACAGGTGTATCCAACAACGATACCGACATAAGTTTCTCCATGACAGTGGGCGATTTTCAGCTTGTCGCTCCAACGCTATGTCGAAGCCCATCAGCTTTCCCATGTGTGGTTTTGCGTCGGAATCAGTTCCTGATCCAGCAATAATATGTGCGGGGGCGATGTAGGAAACAGAGGGTGGCCTGCCGGTTATGAGTGAGCAGAGCGCCTGACCCAGGCAAAAAAATCGCAACCCTAGGGTTGCGATCTTTCCTACCGACAACAGATCAGAACCCCACGCTCGCCTGTACGAAAAACGTGCGAGGCTCACCCAGGTATAACCCGGCATTGTTATCGCTGGAGCGCGTGTAATGCTGCTGGTCGAAGACGTTTTTCACGCCTACCCCCAACTTCAGGTTCGATAGTTGCGCGCCAAAGTCATAGCCACTGCGCACGTTGACCGAGACATACCCTGGGATATCACCGTATTGACCGTCCGCGGTGCCTTGGGTGATGTAGGTGGTACCGGTGCCCGGCGCACGTTGGCCGGACTGGGCGTAGACGTCCAGGCTGTGGGTCCAGTGGTTGACGTCGTAACGCAGGCCCAGGGTCGCCACTTGGCGGGAATACAGTGGCAGGTCGCGGCCCTTGAACGGCACATCACCTTCGGAGGTGGCCTTGGTGTAAGTAAAGCCCGCGTTGGCGGTCAGACCGTCGAGGCGCGGGTCGAGGTTGGCCAGGTCGTAATGGGCCGATGCTTCGACGCCGCTGTGCTTGGTGGCGCCGAGGTTGGTCCAGCCCACGTCATTGCTGACGTATTGCAGTTCATCCGAGAAGTCGATGTAGAACAGCGTCACTTCGCCGCCCCAGACGCTGTCGTTGTAGCGCGTACCGACCTCGTAGGTCTTGGCTTTTTCGGGATTCAGGCCGTTGGCCGTCTGGTCGCCGGTACCGCCCTGGCCCAGTTGAAAATACTGCAGGCTGCCGAAGGAGGTTTCGTAGTTGGCGAACAGCTTCCATGCGTCAGACACGTGGTACATCACGCTCAGGGCCGGCAGCGGTTCGTTGTTGTGGACTTCGCGGCGTTTTTCCTCGGTACGCTTGCCATTCAGGGCCACGACCGGACGATCATGCCATTCGGTGCGGATGTCTTCGAAGCGAATACCGGGGGTGATGGTCCATTTTCCGATATCGATTTTGTTATCGATATAGAAGGCGTTGGCTTCGGTGCCCCCAGTACGGTCCTGGTATACGTGGCCGTCGCTCTGCCCGCCCGGCGTCGGCACGTTGTTGACCAGGTTCAGGCTGCTGGCCTCCTCGTGCATCCCTTCTTTGAGGTAGCGATAACCCACGCTGACTTCCTGGGTACTGGGCCCAAGGTCAAACACATGGGACACACGCGGCTCGATGCCGAAGGTGTAGTAGGTACGCGGATAGGAGCTGAGGGTCTTGAGGTCGCGGTTGGCAATGTTGCTGCCACGGAAACTGTCGGAATAGTACGTCAGCACTTCGGCCTGGGTACGGTCGTCGATCTGGCGGATGTACTTGAACGACACGTCCTTGCGGCGCCCGCTGAAGTTGTCCCAGTCACGCACTGACTGATACGGGTTGGCATCGAACTGCTGCTGGGTCAGGCCGCCGGGCATATCGGCGCTGGCATCGTAATAGTGGAAGTTCAGCGAAAAATCGTCTTGATCGGTCGGCGCCCAGTGGGTCTTGAAGATCACGTCATCGATGTCGTTGCCGTTGTTGCTGTTGCGGTAACCGTTGCCGTTGACCCCGGAGTACAGCAGCGCGGCGCCGATACCGTTGTCGGCAGTGCCGCCGATAAAGGCGTTCTCCACGTGCTTCCAGCCACCGTGGGCAGACGTTTGCAGGGTAGTGCCAACTTCACCGGAAAAGTCTTGCGGAATCGCGCGGGTTACGAAGTTGATCACGCCGCCGACGTTCTGTGGCCCATAACGCACCGAACCCGCGCCGCGAACCACGTCGATACTTTCCAGGTTACCGGCAGAAATCGGCGCCATCGACAGTTGCGGCTGGCCGTAGGGAGCAAACGCCGCCGGTACGCCGTCAATCAGCACGGTGGATCGAGGCGACAAGCGCGACGTCAGGCCGCGTACACCAACGTTGAGGGAAATATCACTGCCACCGGTGCCGTTGGATTCCTGCACTTGCACGCCAGGCACGCGGCGCAGTACGTCACCCACGTTCATCGCGCCCTGCTCCACCATGGCTTCGCGGCGGATAACCGTACGCGCGCCGGGATGGTTCTGCACCACTTCGGCATCGGCGTCAGCAAGCCAGTCGCCCACCACCTTGATGTCGGTCACACCCAGCACCAGCGGCGAGCCCGCTTCACCGGTGCCGTTGCTCACCGGGCGCAAGGTCACGGAACCGGCGTCAATCTGGTAATCCAGGCCACTGCCTTGCAGCAATTGGCGCAGGGCTTGTTCGGGCGAGAGATTGCCATCCACCGCGGGGGCTTGCTTGCCGGCCACCATATCGGGACTGAAGAACACCTGCAGCGAGGTCTGCTGGCCCAACTGGCTCAAAGCTGCGCCCAGGGATTGGGTGCGAATGTGAATGCCTTCGGCAGCCTGTGCGGTGCTGAGGGCAACGGCCAGGGCCAAGGGCGCCCAGCGGGAGATTTTATTGTTGTGGAGGGCAAGTTTTTTCACGTCGAACCTAGTCCTGTGATCGCAAGCGTGCGCGGCTGTTAATGCAAACCAGTTGCAGTTGCAGGAGAAGACGAAGAACTCGAAAAAAACCTGAATGTCAGCGTGAAATAATTTCCTGGCTACCGTCCGGCAAGGTGCGCAAGGCGACCGGCAGGATGTGGGGCAAGGCCTTTAGCAAGGCGTCGGTGTCGCTGGATTTGAAAACGCTGGTCAGGCGCAGGTTGCCCACCGCTTCCGTACTGACACGCAGCGGCTGCTCGCGGTAGCGCGACACTTCCCGCGCCACCTCGCCCAGGGTGGCGTTGTTGAACACCAGTTTACCGGTGCGCCACGCGGTGAGTTCTTCAGGGTTCACCGCGTAGGCCGCTGCCACTTGGCCTTGGGGATCGACATGGGTGCCACAGCCAGCGGTGAGCGTAACGACGTGATCGGATGCCTGGCCCTGCACCTTGACCGTGCCGGCTTCGACCGCCACGCGGGTCTGGTCCGCATCCCGGCGTACATCAAAACGCGTACCGGTAACGGTCACCTGCCCTGCCCCGGCAGAGACGACAAACGGGCGGCCGGTGTCATGTTGCACGCTGAACATCGCCTCGCCCTGTTTTAGCTCCACGCCTCGCCGGCCCTTTGCGTAGTGAACCGCGACCACGCTGCGGCTGTTGAGGTCCATCACCGAACCGTCGGGCAAGGTCACCTGGCGATGCTCGCCCACCTGCGTACTGAATTCGGCATTGTAGGCTTTTGGCTCAAACACACTGAATACACTCAAACCCACTGCAACAGCGACCACACTGGCCGCCACGGCATAACGCAGCAGCGCACGCCGCCCGGGGCGCTCGACCGGCGCGTCGCCCAGCGCCTGCAAGCGGGCCTCGGACAGCAAATCCGTAGCGCTCCATAACCCTTGCAGCACATCGATTTCGTACTGATGCGCGGGCTGCGCCCTACGCCAGGCATCGAAACGTTGACGTTCCTGGGCACTCAATGGGCCGTCCTGCAGGCGTACAAACCACTGCGCGGCCTCATCACGGACACGGTTATCCATTGTGGAAGATCCTGTTTCAAAGCCGGTCATGGCGCGCTCGCATCCAGACGATCACGCAGATGCCGCAGGGTGCGGATCATATACTTTTCCACCATGTTTTTAGACAGCCCCAGGCGTGTGGCGATTTCCTGCTGGGTGAGCCCTTCTATCTTCTGCCAGATAAAAACCCTGCGACAGTTGAGCGGCAACTCGGCCAGCGCCCGCTCGATGGCGTCGGCCAACTGGATCGCGTGCATGTAATGCTCCGGGTCGCCGCTGTGGGGCGTGCTGTGATCAAGCGCCTGCAGCGCCAACGCCTCGCGACGGTCTTCGCGGCGGTAGGCGTCCACTGCAATATTGCGCGCGGTTTGGTGCAAGTAAGCGCGCGGCTGCGCCACCTCGCAGGCAGCAGACTCAAGCACCCTCACGAAGGTATCGTGGGCCAGGTCTTCGGCCTGCTGACGGTTTCTCAGGCGGCGTGTCCAGGTGCCGATCAACTCTTCGTAGTGCTCGAAAAAGCCTGTTCTGCGGGGCGGCTGAGGAGTCATCGCGGGAGCACTGGGGAGGCGGGGCGTGAATAGTAATGCTTCCTATTAAGCAGAGCAATTGCTGCTCATCGCCCCCCACTATTTGTTTGAAATGACGGCACAGCGCTGTAGATACCGCGCTTTACCATTGCTGTTGTCGGCGACGCACAAGGCTGTCTGAGTCAGTGATAAAACGGCCAATACGCTGCTGAGCAATAGTTTCGTCCATCTGTTATCGGCCCGCACGCGCATTCCATCGCTTCCTGTATTGCCCTTTGTTTTCAGCATCATACGATAAAGTCGCGCGTTCACCCGAGTTGGGCATAAGTGCCAAGCGATGAACTTCCGCTCCCCGCCGCCAGTCAGCAGGAAGGACTCTCATAAAACGGTGGGTGGGCGATGCAGATTTCCTTGCAGCAACAAGTGGCCCTGGTCACCGGGGCCAGTTCCGGCATTGGCGCGGGTGCAGCCAAAGCCCTGGCCGCAGCAGGCGCGGCGGTGGTGCTCAACTACAACTCCCAGGCGGCACCGGCTGAGGCCCTCGCCGCGCAGATCAATGCCAACGGCGGCCGGGCGCTGGCGATTGGCGGCGATGTGTCCAAGGAGGCCGATGTCGAACGCCTGTTCGCGCAAACCCTGGACGCCTTCGGCCATCTGGATATTCTGGTGGCCAACTCCGGCCTGCAAAAAGACGCCAACCTGGTGGATATGAGCCTTGAGGATTGGAACACGGTGATTGGCGTCAACCTCACCGGGCAATTCCTGTGCGCACGGGCGGCGGTGCGTATCTTCAATCGCCAGGGCGTTCGCGAAGGCGTGTCACGGGCCGCCGGCAAAATCATCCATATGAGTTCGGTGCATCAAATCATCCCCTGGGCCGGGCATGTGAATTACGCGGCGTCCAAGGGCGGCGTGGAGATGCTGATGCGCACCCTCGCCCAGGAAGTCAGCGAGCAACGTATCCGTATCAATGGCATCGCACCGGGGGCCATTCGCACAGCGATCAACCGTGCTGCCACCGAAGGCGCGGCCGAACAAGAGCTGCTTAAACTGATTCCTTATGGCCGCGTCGGTGATGTAGAGGACGTGGCCAATGCCGTGGTGTGGCTGGCCAGCGATGCCTCTGATTATGTGGTTGGCAGCACCTTGTTCATCGATGGCGGTATGAGCCTCTACCCGGAGTTCCGTGGCAATGGTTGATTTCAAGAACGAGCCCCAAAGCGCCATTGATGCCCACGGGGTCATTGGCGACATGCGCAGCGCGGCACTGGTGAACGACCGCGGCAGCATCGACTTCTTCTGCTGGCCGGAATTCGACAGCCCTTCGGTGTTTTGCGCATTGCTCGACACGCCCGAGGCCGGCACGTTCCAGCTCACTCCGGACCTGCCTAACGCCCGTCGCGAGCAGATCTACTTGCCCGACACCAACGTGCTGCAGACCCGCTGGCTGAGTGATGAAGCGGTGGTGGAGATCACCGATCTGCTGAACGTCAGCGAAAACGTCGATGAACTGCCCTTGCTGATCAGGCGGGTACGGGTGGTCAGTGGCAAGGCGACTATCCACCTGAGCTGCGCCGTGCGCCACGACTATGCCCGGGCCGCCACCCAGGCGCAGGCCGAGGCTGGCGGTGTGGTGTTCACCGCCAGCGGCCAGCCCGGCATGCGCCTGATGGGCAGCCAGCCGCTGACACTTCAAGACAACACCGCCATCGCCACCTTTACCCTCGCCCAGGATGAAGGCGCTGAATTTGTCCTCGGCGGCCAGGAGGATGTGCGCGTCACCAACGATTGTACCGACCTCTACCTGGAACGCACCTTGAAGTTCTGGCGCGGTTGGATCAGCCAGTCCAACTACCGCGGGCGCTGGCGCGAGATGGTCAACCGCTCGGCCCTGGCGCTGAAACTTTTGACCTCGCGCAAACACGGCGCCATCATCGCCGCGGCCACATTCGGGCTGCCGGAAACACCCGGCGGCGAACGCAACTGGGACTACCGCTACACTTGGATCCGCGATGCCTCGTTCACCGTCTATGCGTTCATGCGCCTGGGTTTCGTCGAGGAAGCCAACGCCTATATGCGCTGGCTCAGGGGCCGGGTCAGCGACTGCTGCGGCCAGCCGACCAAGATCAACATCCTGTACGGCATCGACGGCCGCCAGGAACTGCCGGAAACCACCCTCGACCACTTGAGCGGCCACGGCGGCGCCCAACCGGTGCGGGTGGGCAACGAAGCGTTCGACCAGATCCAGCTGGATATCTATGGCGAACTGATGGACGCGGTCTACCTGGTCAACAAATACGGCGAAGCCATCTCCCACCAAGGCTGGAAACACACGGTGGAAGTGGTCGACCAAGTGTGTGAGATCTGGAACCGCAAAGACGTGGGCATCTGGGAAATGCGCGGCGAGCAGCACCACTTTCTGCACTCGCGCCTGATGTGTTGGGTGGCCTTGGACCGTGCTATTCGCCTCGCGTCCAAACGCTCGCTGCCCGCCCCGTTCGCGCGCTGGGACCAAACGCGCCAGGCGATTTACGCCGACATCTGGACGAACTTCTGGAACGAAGACCGTGGGCATTTTGTGCAGCATATCGGCAGCACCGCGCTCGACGGTTCCATGCTGTTGATGCCACTGGTGCGCTTCGTCGCCGCCACGGACCCGCGCTGGCTGTCGACACTGCAAGCGATCCAGAAAAGCCTGGTGCGCGACGGCATGGTCTACCGCTACCGCAATGACGACAGCCAGATCGATGGGCTGCAAGGCGTCGAAGGCGCGTTTGCCGCCTGCTCGTTCTGGTACGTCGAATGCCTGGCGCGCGCCGGGCAAGTGGAAAAAGCCCACCTGGAATTCGAACAGTTGCTGCGTTACGCCAACCCGCTGGGGTTGTACGCCGAAGAGTTCGACAGCCAGGCCCGGCACCTGGGCAACACGCCCCAGGCGTTGAGCCATTTGGCGTTGATCAGCGCGGCAACATTCCTGGACCGCAAGCTCAGCGGGGAGAAGACCGTATGGCAACCGTGACCACCCCACCCGCACTGCTGTATGTGCGCACCACCCTGCTTGACGTGGCTTACGAAACCCACGGCCCCGTCGATGGCGAACCGGTGATCCTGTTGCATGGCTTCCCTTACGACCCACGGGGCTACGACGACATCGCACCGGTGCTGGCTGAACGTGGTTATCGGGTATTGGTCCCGTATTTACGCGGCTATGGCCCGACGCGCTTTATCAACACGCAGGTGATGCGCTCCGGCCAACAGGCGGCACTGGCCAAGGACTTGCTGGATTTCATGGAGGCCTTGTCGATCCCGCAAGCCACCCTCGCAGGCTTTGACTGGGGTGGGCGCGCTGCCTGTATTGTGGCGGCGCTATGGCCCCAGCGGGTACGCGGCCTGCTGACCGGCGATGGCTACAACATCCAGGCCATCAGCCAGTCGCTCAAGCCCAGGCCACCTGAGACAGAGCACCGGCTCTGGTATCAGTATTACTTTCACACCCAGCGCGGGGTCGACGGCTTGACGGCCAACCGGCGTGAACTCTGCCAATTGCTCTGGACACTGTGGTCACCGTCCTGGGCCGAAGGGCCAAGCCGCTACGCGCTGACTGCGCCGTCGTTTGATAACCCGGATTTTGTCGAGGTGGTGATTCACTCCTATCGCCATCGCTTCATGTATGCCCCAGGTGATCCCGCGCTGGAATACATCGAGCAGGCGCTGGTGCCACAACCGCCGATATCAGTACCGAGTATTTCGTTGTGCGGGGCCGACGACGGTGTGGGCCCGCCGCCGCTTGTGGATGACGATGTGGAGCACTTCAGCGGCTTTTATCGCCGGCAGGTGTTGCCCGGGGTTGGGCATAATGTTTTCCAGGAAGCGCCCCAGGTCACGCTTGAAGCACTGCTGGAACTATTGGAGCGGTGAAAAACGCTCCCGATAAGCCTGGGGCGTCACCGACAAGGCCCGCAGAAAGCTGCGGCGCAAAGTCTCTTCACAGCCAAAACCGCATTGCATGGCGATACGTTTGATGGAGGTTGTGCTGTCTGCCAGTTGCCGGCGTGCGTTTTCGACGCGAATCAGTTCCACGGCCCGCGCCGGGGTCTGGCCGGTCTCGGTGCGGTAGTGGCGTACAAAGCTGCGCTCGCTCATGCCGGCCTGGGCTGCCAGGGTGGCGATGCTCAGATCCAGCGTCAGGTTATCGGCGATCCAGGCATGCAGCTCGGCAAAACGGCTGTCGCTCTTTTGCAGGGATAACGTCACGCTGAATTGCGACTGGCCGCCAGGGCGCTTGAGGAACACCACCAAGTGGCGCGCGACCTCCAAGGCAATCGCACGCCCCAGGTCATCCTCTACCAGGGCCAGGCACAGGTCGATCCCGGCGGTCACGCCGGCAGACGTCCACACCGCGCCCTGCTGGATGAAAATCGGATTGGCCTCCACCGTGAGCGCAGGGAACTTGCGCGCCAGCTCTTCACAGCGCGTCCAGTGCGTGGCCACGCGGCAACCATCGAGCAAACCACTGGCGGCCAGCAGAAAAGCCCCGGTGCACACCGAAGCCATGCGCCGAGTGTGCCGGGATTTATCACGCACCCATTGCACCAGCGTCGGGTCCTCGGCAACACCGTATACGCCCCAGCCACCGGCGATCACCAGCGTGTCGCAGGGCTGGCCAATGGCGGGCAGCGGCTCAGCCAGCAGCGCCAGGCCGGCCGACGTCATTACCGGCCCAACCTGAGTAGCAACGACGTTGACCGCGTAGGGCAATGGCAAACCACGTTGGCGCGCCAGATCGTTAGCCGATGCGAACACTTGTAGAGGCCCGGTGACATCGAGCACTTGGGCATTCTCAAACGCGAGTACATGAATAATTTTTGGCATGAATGGCGAGATTAGTGGGCTCAATGGCGTATTCGCCAAAGCCTAGGCTTCTACAGTAAGGACGTCCATTCCTTTCGGAGCTTGAATCATGACCTTGCAGATCGGCTTTCTATTGTTCCCCGGCATCCAGCAACTGGACCTTACCGGCCCCTATGATGTCCTCGGTTCGCTGCCAGACGTGAAACTGCACCTGGTGTGGAAAGACCTCGCGCCGATCACCTCCAGCACTGGCCTGATGTTCACGCCGACCATCACTTATGCCGACTGCCCGAACCTGGATGTGCTTTGCGTACCCGGCGGCGCCGGTGTGGGCCCGTTGATGGAAGACCCGCAAACCCTGGACTTTCTCAAGGCCCAGGCCCAGACAGTGCGCTACATGACCTCGGTGTGCACCGGCTCACTGGTACTGGGCGCGGCAGGGTTACTGCGCGGTCGCAAGGCCACCACCCACTGGGCCTACCACGACCTGCTCGCCCCGCTCGGTGCCATCCCCGTGCACGAGCGTGTAGTGCGTGACGGCAACTTGTTTACCGGCGGCGGGATCACCGCCGGCATCGACTTTGCCCTGACGTTGGCCGCAGAGTTGTACAGCGAAGCGGCAGCGCAACTGGTGCAACTGCAAATCGAATACGCGCCAGCCCCACCGTTTGACTCCGGCCGCCCGGAAACGGCGCCCAGGCATGTGCTGGAGGAAGCCAACAAGCGCACGGTGGAGTCACGCAGAGTGCGAGGGGAGATTGTTGCGCGGGCGGCTGCGCGGTTGGGGTGAATGTTCATCCGTGGCGATGCTTCTTAACTGACGGGCATCGCCGTTACTGCGCTCGCGTCTCGCCGCCTCCCTCTACTACCCGATCAACCAGCAACCGAACGCCCTCCACCATTCGGCAAATCCCCAGCACTACACTGCGCTGCGAACCTTCAACCTCAAAGGCCAGGTGCGCCGCAATAGCATTGATGGAGTCCAGATCCTGGGAGGCATTGACCAGCAGGGTTTCGGTGTCGAGGTTGGGATGGAGGGTGAAGAGCAGGTTTGAATCTGAAGGAGGATTGGGGCTGTCTTTGATCATGGCGTAGTTCCTGAGTGTAATGGACTACTGGAGTAATTCGGATTTCTCACGTCCGGTCGCTGAATTGGCAGCGACTGGGCAAGACTAGTGATGACCATTCCTAGCTGCAACCTTAAAGGGTTGTGGGAAAAAACCGGCTTCAGCGCCTAGACGCAAGGTGAGTCCTAGGCTGCTGTACGAACCTTCTTTTGATTCTTTCGGTGCTAAACGGCTGTCCGGTTGAAGCCGGGGGGTAACCACGATGCGAAGCGAGTCGCTCTTGCTCTTGATCTGCTTTTGATCTCAGGCGCCCCGTTAAACCACGCTGGCCGGAATTCGACAGGGATTTGGGGGGTAAACCGGCAGGGATGCCGGTTTAGCCGCCCCGCGCCATGGATGGCGCGTGGCGGCGGCCCCCCAAATCACTGGCGGATTACGGGCACACCGAGCCTAAGCGAGGTGCCGAGTGGTGGGGCAAGAGCCCTTTGGTTACTTTGGGGCTCTTTTCCAAAGTGACCCGCCGTCAGGCGGAACCCTAATTAGCCGTTACCGCAGGAATGGATATGCACACAATCCAACTGTGTTGACCGCCAGGCCGCTTTCGCGAGCAAGCCCGCTCCCACATTTGGATCGCGGGGTGTCAGGTAGAGAAGCATCGCCTGTCAGGCCGCCATCGCAGGCAAGCCAGCTCCCACAATTGGATCGTGGGGTGTCCGGTAGATGAGCATCGGCTGTCGGGCCCCCGCCACAAAGAAACCTGCTTGGTTTCCCGCGTGACTTCAGGCAGGACGCGACATCACCGCCAAACGCACGGCCAACGCCATCAGCACCGCCGCCAAGCCCCACTTCTGCAACCAGACGCTTTTTGTGCGTCTGGCGAAGAAGCGGCTTAACGCCCCGCCAAACATGCCCAACAGTACGTGAAACACGCTCGCGATCAACGTCAGCACGCCGCCCAGCACCAGCAGTTGCAAGGCGATAGGCCCCGCCTCGGGCCGCACAAACTGCGGCAGGAACACCATGAAAAACAACAACGCCTTGGGGTTGAGCAAACTGTTGAACATGGCCTGCAAAAACACCCGGCCCAACGCCACGCGGCCGACGTGAGCGGCGCCCAGGCTGGGGCGTTTTTGCAAGGTTTTGAAGACCAGCCACAGCAGGTAGATCACACCCGCACAGCGGATCAGGTCGAATGCTGGCGGCCAACTGGCGACCAACGCCGTCACTCCCATGGCGGTCAATGCCGTCAGCAACAGGTCGGCCACGCCAATGCCCAGGGCCGAAGCAACACCGCCGCGCCAGCCATGGGTGACACCCTGGCTGATGACAAACGCCATGTTCGGCCCCGGTGACAGCAACAACAGCAACACCGCGCCGGAAAAAACACCGAGTGTGACCAGGCTGATCATGGTTGAACCGTCCGCTGAGAAAACCCCAGATTAATCGGCGCTGGCAGGCCCTACAAAAAATTGTGCTGAATACATTGCTCACGCAGCGAACCCAGTGATTGCTGAAGACGCAGTCTCCGACACCCACTTGCCCCGACATATGCTCAGGGTGTGGGGCGACTACCAGCTGGACGGTAGCGCTCAACGGGGAGCCGCGTAACCTGACGCTGAGCCTCAAAGGCAAGCACCGCACCCCCTCCTGTAGGAGCGAGCTTGCTCGCGAAAAACTCACAGACGCCGCGTGTACCCAGGAAGCACGCGTTATCGTTAAGGTTTTTCGCGAGCAAGCTCGCTCCTACAAAAAGGCCTTCCGCCATCGTCCAAAAGCTTTTCGTCGCTTGCAGGCAAATCCCTAGGTTTGTTCCTACACTCCAAAAAGCCATCATCGATTCTCGATTATTCTGAAATACCCGCCATTCACGTCAACAAACCGTCATATCATGGAGACCTTGAGAGGATACTTGAAGAAGACGGACGAAAAGCCAAATCATTGACACCAATTCTCAAAAGAGCCACTATTTAGCCATCACTCAGTAAATGCCTGCGCCTAGACAGTCATTACGGATTACCCAGCAACAGAAGTCGTTCGATTTGCACCACTTGTAATGCATACCTGCCTTATGGATGAGCAAACGAATAGGAACGTTCTGGTGGTGTATTGAGGATCTGATGTATGCGCGGTAAATCGTCCGTTGATAGCCTGTTTTTGACTCGCACCGGTTTCGTTGAGTTTTTTGTCGTTTTCGTAAAACTGCTTCACGGGCTGACCGCAATCTCGCCGGCGATCATCCTGTTGTTCTACCCGGACCCGGTCGCGGAACACATGCGCACTCACTATCTGGGCCTGCTGGCGTTCTTTGCGATCCTGACCATTATTTTGTTCCAGGCCCTGGGGGTTTACTCCGATGACCTGTTCAGCAATCGCCTGCGTTTTCGCGTGATGCTGGTGGCCTGGGTCTCGGCGTTTTGCATCCTGTTGTTCATGTACCAGATCCTGCTCCTGTTCCCGCAGTTGAGCCCTCGCAACCTGGTGTTCTGGTTTTCCGCGAGCCTGGTGCTGTTTGGCGTGGAGCGCATACTCATGCTGCGCCTGTATCGCCATTTGATGGACAACGGCAAATTCCTCCAGCGCACCGTGATCCTGGGCTTTACCGACACGGCCGTGCATGTGGCTGAACACCTGTCGCGCAACAGTGATATCCGCTCCGGCCTGATCGGTTTTATCGATGACCGTACCGAGCGCATTCCCAAGGAGTTGAGCCGCCTGCCGTTGCTGGGCAATACCCGCGACCTGGAAAAGCTGATCCGCTCCGAACAGGTGAACCAGGTGATGATCACCCTGCCCTGGGCCGCCGAGCAGCGCATCAATGGGTTGGTCAAGCGCCTGCGGCAGATGTCGGTGAACGTCATGCTGGTGCCGGACATGGCCGCCCTGCGCTACGGCCATAACCGCATCACCGATGTAGGCGGCATCCTGATGTTCAACACCTCACAGTTGCCGCTGCGAGGCTGGTCGCCCTTTATCAAGCGTTGTGAAGACCTGCTGCTGGCCAGCATCGGCCTGTTGCTGCTGTCGCCGGTGATGCTGGTGACCGCCCTCGCGATCAAACTCGATTCCAAGGGCCCGGTGCTGTTTCGCCAGAAGCGCTATGGCTACAACGACAACCTGATCCGCGTGTTCAAGTTCCGCTCGATGTACGTCGAGCAGACCGACCTCAACGCCGAGAACCAGACCACGCGCCAGGACCCGCGCATCACTCGGGTCGGCAGGATCATCCGCAAGACCAGCATTGATGAGCTGCCCCAACTGTTTAACGTGCTGCTGGGCAATATGTCGATGGTCGGCCCGCGCCCCCACGCCACGGCCACCAAGGCCGCCGGGATTCCTTTCGAGGAAGCGGTCAGCGAATACAGCTCGCGCCATCGGGTCAAGCCGGGCATTACCGGTTGGGCGCAGATAAATGGTTACCGCGGCGAGACCGATACGCTGTTCAAGATTCAGAAGCGGGTCGAATACGACCTGGAATACATCGCCAAATGGTCCGTATGGCTGGACCTCTACATCGTTTTCATGACGGTCCCGGCCGTTCTTTCCACCAAGGAAGTCTATTGATGAACCCACTTAACGGATTGATTCCCTGCATCATCTCCGGTGGTTCGGGTACGCGGCTATGGCCGGTTTCGCGGCAGAACATGCCCAAGCCCTTCATGCGCATGCGCGACGACCAGAGCCTGTTGCAGAAGACCTTCCTGCGGGCCAGTCACTTGCCGGGCGTCGACAGCATCCTGACCGTGACCAACCGCGACCTGCTGTTTCGCACCCTGGACGACTACCGCGCGGTGAACACCCAGCGCCTGGGCCTCGACCTGCTGCTGGAGCCGTTTGGCCGCAACACCGCCGCCGCCATCGCAGTGGCTGCGTTGCATGTGCAGGAGCATTTTGGCGCAGACGCGCAGTTGCTGGTGATGCCCGCCGATCATCTGGTGCTGGATGAAAGCGCCTTTGCCCAGGCGGTGGAAAAAGCCCGCGCCTTGGCCGAGGCCGGTTACCTGGTGACCTTTGGCATCCAGCCTGACCGAGCAGAAACCGGCTTTGGCTATATCGAACAAGGGCCGGCACTGGGCGCAGGTTTTCGGGTGCAGCGCTTTGTCGAAAAGCCCGACCAGGCCACCGCCCAAGGCTACCTGGACGGCGGCAAGCATCTGTGGAATGCCGGCATGTTCTGCTTCAAGGCGGCAACCCTGCTGGAAGAATTGGCCAGCCACGCCCCGGCGGTTCTGGAGGCGGCCAAGGCGGCGCTGGAGCACAGCCAGAGCCTGCAAAACAGTAGCAGCCGCCAGCGCGAACTAAGCCCGGAAGGTTTCGGCACCGCGCCGGATATCTCCATCGATGTGGCGCTGATGGAAAAATCCGCCCAAGTCGCGGTCGTGCCCTGCGACATTGGCTGGAGCGATATCGGCTCCTGGGAAGCCCTGCGCCAACTCACGCCCAGTGACGACAATGGCAACCAGATCAACGGCGAGGCGATCCTGCACGACGTGCATAACTGCTACATCGACTCGCCCAAGCGGGTACTCGGTGCGGTGGGCGTGCGTGACCTGATCATCGTCGACACCCCCGACGCCCTGCTGATCGCCGACGCCCATCGCAGCCAGGACGTGCGGCATATCGTTGCCGAACTCAAGCGCCAGAATCACCCGGCGTTCAGCCTGCATCGCACCGTCACTCGGCCCTGGGGCACCTACACGGTGCTGGAGGAAAGCACGCGGTTCAAGATCAAGCGCATCGTGGTCAAGCCCAAAGGTTCGCTGTCCCTGCAAATGCACCATCACCGCAGCGAGCATTGGGTGGTGGTCAGCGGCGCGGCGATGATCACCAATGGTGAGCGCGAAATCCTGCTCAACATGAACGAGTCCACCTACATTCCCGCCGGGCACAAGCACCGCCTGACCAACCCCGGCATCATCGACCTGGTGATGATCGAGGTGCAGAGCGGTGAATACCTGGGTGAAGACGACATCGTGCGCTATGACGACATCTACGGCCGCGCGCCGGTTGAAGTGAAGCCCTGATGCGTACGTCATTGATCATCCCCACCCGCAACGCGGCCAGCCACCTGGACCGCCTGTTGCCAGCCCTGCGCATGCAGACCTTGCAACCGGACGAAATGCTGGTGGTCGACAGCGCATCGAGCGATGACACCGTGGCGCGCTTTCGTGAATTCGGCGCGCGCGTGGAGGTGATTGACGCCCGTGATTTCAACCACGGCGGTACTCGGCGCTGGGCCAGCGAGCAGGTGGGCGGCGACGCTTTGATCGTGATGACCCAGGACGCGATCCCCGCCACCGCCGAGACCTTCGCCAACCTGATCAACGAGCTGCAACTGGACCCGCTCAACGGCGTTGCCTACGGACGGCAGCTGCCGCACCCCGGCGCCGGCGTGCTCGGCGCGCAGTCGCGGCACTTCAATTACCCGGCGGCCAGCCGCACCAAGCGCCTGGACGATGCAGCGCAACTGGGCATCAAGACCTGCTTCAGCTCCGACTCGTTTTCGGTGTACCGGCGCAGCGCCCTGAGCGCGGTGGGCGGTTTCCCCCAGGATGTGATTGGCAGTGAAGACGCCTATGTGGCCGCGCGCATGCTGCTGGCCGGTTACCAGGTGCGCTATGCCGCGAGTGCGCAGGTTTATCACTCCCATGATTACCGCTTGCTGGAAGAGTTTCGCCGCTACTTCGATATCGGTGTGTTCTACGGCCGCGAGCCGTGGATTCGCCAGGCGTTTGGCGACGCCGGCGGCGAAGGCAAACGTTATGTGCTGGCCGAACTGCACGCATTGCGCGAGGCCAACGCGCTGTACCGCGCCCCCGAAGTGGTGGTGCGCAGTGCCTTTAAATTGCTGGGTTATCGCCTCGGCCACCTTGAACGCCACCTGCCCAACGCGCTTAAACGGCGCCTGGGCATGTTTTCCACCTACTGGACTTGAGCCGTCATGAAGACTATCAACCGACGTTTCCGTCTTACCCTGCTCGGCCTCTTGAGTGCCTCAATCTGGCTGGCTGGTTGTTCGACCCCCGCGCGGGTGCCGCTTCCTGATAACGACACGCTCAAGGCCGGCCATCAAGCGGCGCTGACCCTGGCCGACCTGCCGCCCCCGCAGGTGCTGATCCAGAGCGGTGACTCGCTGCGTATCGTGCGTGATGCCCAGGAGCCGGCGGCGGCCGATGACATGACGGTGTTCGTGGTGCGCCCCGACGGCGTGATCTCGGTGCCCAACATAGGCCGGGTCAAGGCGGCCTTGCGCACGCCCGAAGACCTGGGCAAGGAAATCACCGAGAAGTACAAGCGCATCTACCGCGAACCTGCGGTGACGGTGAACATCGCCAGCGCACCGAGCAACAAGGTGTTTATCGGCGGTGCGGTGTCCAACCCGGCCTTTTTCGACCTGGCCGGCAACGTCAGCGTCGAGCAAGCGCTGCTCAGCTCCGGTGGTGTATTGCCCTCGGCGGATGCCTCCAACGTAGCCTTGCTGCGCACCGGTCCCGATGGCAAGTACAGGACGTACTTCATCAGCCTGGAGAGCATGCTGACCAACCCCAATCACCCGCGGGTAGCGTTGCAGCGCGGCGACTTGATCTTTGTGCCGCAGTCGGGCATCGGCGCGACGGTGGAGGCTGTGGATATGTACTTCACCAAGCTGTTTCCGATCAACAAAGGGATTGGTATTGGCTTGAATTACGACCTGAACAAGAGCGACGTGAAAAACAGCGGCAACACCATCTACAACAACCCAACCATCAACGCAGGCCAAGGATTATGAAGCGGGCTTCGTATCACTCGAACCAAGCGGTCCCGTCTTTCGTAAACCCCATATGCAATGGAGTGATCCTGTGATCGAAATCCGCTCTCTTCGCGACCTGCTGCGGCTGTTTTTCATCTACCGCCGCGAATTCAAACTGGCCGTACTCACCACGATCGTCATCGCCGTGCTCGGTGCCTTCCTGCTGCCGGCTCGCTACGAGTCGGATGCGCGCTTGCTGGTCAAGCCGGGGCGGGACAACACCACCTTGCCGATCGAGGCCGCCAACCGCCAGACGCTGATTGCCCCAAGCACCCAGCACGACCCGATTGTCGACGAAGAAAAAATGCTCACGGGCCGGCCCATCGTGCATATCGTTGCCGAACGCTATATGGCGATGACCGCCGAGCCGCCGCAAGGCTTCTGGAAGGTCACCAAGTTCTACATCAAGAAGGGCGTGGGCGAAGTCATCAATGGCATTCGAAGTGTGCTGCAGTTCGTCGGCCTTGCCGAGAAACAAAGCCCACTGGAACGCCTGGCGACCTCACTGGAGAAGAACTTCACCGCCGGTCACGAGCCGGGCTCTTCGGTGATCGAGATTTCCTTCACCTGGGACGACCCGGCGGTGGCGCAAAAAATCGTCGAGACATGGGTCAACGCCTACCTCGAAGAACGCGCGCGAATTCTCGGGCGCAAGAGCCTGCACACCTTCTATGAAACCGAACGCGCCAAGGTGGCGGAGAATATCCAGAGCCTGAAGGACCAGTTGCAAGGCCGCTTGAAGCAGATCGACTCGATCAGTGTCGATGCACGCCTGAAGAACCTGACCAACCAGATTGATCGCGTCACCGACGCCAAGGTCAGCGCACAGAACCAGATCTCGGGGATTCGCAGCCTGCTGGCCAACGCCAGCCAGCAGATCAAGAGCCAGCCGGCAGACGTGGTCACGATGCGCGAAACCAGCCTCAACCCCACGCAACTTGACCTCAAGCGCCAGCTTAATGCGCTGCAAGTGGAGCGGGCTCGGCTGTTGCGCACTTACCTGCCGGGCACGCCGCAGGTCAATCAGATCGAGCAGAACATCCGCGACATGGAAGCCCTCAGCGCCCAGGAAGCCACCCGCCTGGAACGCTCGCAGAACACCGCGCCCAACAGCTTGGTGATCAACGTCAAACAGCAAATGATCGACGCCCAGTTGCAAGAGCGCAAACTGGCCGGGGAAATCGAGAACTACGACAAGACCCTTGCCGAACTGCGCACCCAGCGTGACCAGGCGATGACCGATGAGCCGCAACTCAACACCCTGAGCCAACAACTGCGCACGGCCGAAAAGAGCTATGCCTTGTACTCGGACAATCTTGAACAGGCGCGAATCGACCACGAACTGGACACCAGCCAGATCAGCAACATCGCCCTGATCGAACACGCCACTCTCAACCCGGCACGCGTGTTTCCCAAGAGCCTGCTGATGTTGTTGTTCGCTATTCCCGCTGGCGTGGCCGTGGGCTTGCTGACCATCTATGTGCTGTACTTGCTGGACCAGCGCATTCACGATGGCACACGCTTGCAGGACATGTTCCATGTGCCACTGTGGAGCAGCATTCCCGATGTGCAAGACGCAACGCCGGCAGCCGTCACCGCCAGCCTTTATCGCTTGTACAGCCTGCTGCCTCTGGATCGCATCGCCACCCAAGGTTTTGCCCTGGGCCTGACCTCGGCGCGCCATGGCGAGGGTGTGACCTTTATCGTCGAACAACTCAAGCGCACGCTGGAGGAACGTGGTCACCGCGTCTCGGTCGATGGGGCGAACGCGCCAACGCCGGGTGAAGTGTTGCTGCTGGACGCCTCGGCGCTGTCCTCCAACCCGCAGGCGTTCCTGACGCTGCGCCGCGCTGACCAGATCGTACTGGTGATCGAAGCCCGCACCAGCACCGTACCGACGATCGAAAATGCCGTGTCGTTGCTGACCACCGCGTTCGGCAAAGTCGACGGCATGATCCTCAACCGCCGTCGCTTCGAAGTGCCGGCCAAGGTGCTGGCGCGGCTCAATAGCTGGCGTGGGGCGGCCTGATGCGTATCGCATTGCTGGCGCCGCTGCCACCGGAGCAGACCGGGATCGCCGATTACGCCGCGCATTTGCGCAACGCGTTGATCGAACAAGGCCTGGAGGTGGTGACCCCGCTCGCCGGCTGCCTGGAGCTGCCTGAACAGTTGAAGCGCCTGCAGGCCTTTGACTGGCGCAGCGTGGACCTGGTGCATGCTGAACTGGGAGGTGGACGCTTCGGTGAGTTCCAGGCGCTGGAGTACCTGCGCCGGGCGCAACCGCACCTGCCGTTGACCGCCACGGTGCATGACCCGGAGCGCCTGATCTGGCGCCGGGCCAAGCTGTTTTTCCCTTTGACGCTGCTTGAACGCCTGCCTCACCCGCTGCCCCAGGCGGCGGCGCTGCTGGCCGACCCGTTGACCTTGCACGAAGAACGGCGCCTGGCCAAGGGCATGCGCCGCCTGATCACCCTCACTCGCCTGGGCGGCGACTGCCTGCGCCAGCGCATGGGCCTGCGCCCGCAACAGGTGGCGGTGATTGCCCATGGCAACCTGCCTATCGCGCCCCAGGCCTTGCCGCCACTGGCGCCACTGCGTCTGCTGTATTTCGGCTTTATCTACCGTGGCAAGGGCATTGAGGACTTGCTGCTGGCCCTGGCCCAATCACTGGCCGCCCACCCGCAATGCCGAGGCCAGGTACGCCTGACCCTGGCCGGTGGCACCGCGCCGGAAATGACCTTTGACCCCGCCGGCAACTACCTCGATGGCCTGCGCGAGCAGATCAGCGCGCTGCATCTTGAAGATGTGGTGGACTGGCAACTGGACCTGCCCTCGGCGCAGATCCCTTCTACGATCCAGGCGCACCATGTGATGGTGCTGCCCTATCGCGAATCGAAAAAACTCAGTTTCCTGGGGCAGATGCGCGGCACCAGTGGGGCGCTGTCGTGGGCCAATGCGTGCGGGCGCGGGGTGATCACCTCCAACGCCCGTGCCTTTGCCGAAGAGGTGGCCGGCGGCAATGGCATCACCTATCAGCAGGGCGATACAGCGTCCTTGAGCAACGCCTTGAGCCGCTTGATCCTCGACCCGCAACAGGCGCAGCAATGGGCCGCTCAGGCCGCAGCAATCGGCCACCAACGCCAGTGGGCCAACACGGCCCAGCGGTTTGCTGAATTATTTCGGGATGCTTGTGAGGAGCCGTTGCGATGAACCTGTCATCCGTTCGCCCACTGTGGCGCTACTTGCCGCTGGCGCTGTCAATCGCCGTCGGTAGCGCCCTGCTGTTGAGTGAAAAAGTCGATGCACAACCAGTGAACCTGGCCCCGGAGCGCACCGTGGTCTGGAAGGATTTTCTTGGCGTGAACGCGCACTTTTTGTGGTTCACGCCCGAGCAGTACCGCAAGCAGATCAAGCAGTATAAAAAGCTTGGATTGCAATGGGTGCGGGTCGACCTGCACTGGGATCGCCTGGAACCCAAAGAAGAGGATTATCAGCTCGGCACCTTCGATGAGCTGGACCGCACCCTGACCGCCGAAAAACTGCGTTCGGTGTTTTACCTGGTGGGCTCGGCGCCCTTTATCACCACTGCTCCCAAGGGCGCGCCGTTCCAGGACCAGTATCAACCGCGGGACGCCAACATCTATGCGATGCGCCTGGCCGTCCTGGCCAAGCGCTACCCGAATATCGATGCCTGGCAGGTGTGGAATGAACAGAACCTGCCGAACAACTGGCGCCCCAAAGTCAACGCCAAGGAATACGCGCAGTTGTTGTTGGCCAGTCACAAGGCCTTGAACATTGCAGCGCCGGACAAACTGCAGGTCATGGGCGGCATGGCGTATTACAGCCAGATGCCGCCCCGCGGCAAAACCCTGATGTTTGAAGCGCTCGGCGCGCTGGGCGTGCAAAGCCTGGGCATGGTCGCGGCCTATCATCCCTATTCGATGACCCCGGAAACCGATGAACCGGGCAAGAACGAAGTGCTGCTGCGCGGCGATCAACTCAATTCAATGCTGCACGGTGCCGGGATCAAGCAGGTCTGGGCCACTGAGTGGGGCTGGTCCAGCTATGCCGGCCCCAAGGAAATGCAGGACCTGATCGGTGTCGACGGGCAGGCCGATTACACCTTGCGCCGCCTGGCGTTGATGGCGTCCCAGGACTACCAGAAGATCTTCCTGTTCGCGCTGTCCGACCTCGACCAACGCGCCTCGCCACGCGACCAGCATTACGGCCTGTTGAACCTCGATGGCGAACCCAAGCCGGTGTACACCGCCCTCGCCCGCTTCCTGGAGATCACCGGCCCCACGCTTAAACCCGGCAACACGCCGCAGTTGCAGGATGTACCGGACAGCTTCTACAGCGTGGCCTGGACCCGCCCTGACGGAAAAAACCTGCTGATGTATTGGAGCGCCAAAGGCAGCAGCATCAGCCTGCCCGGCATCAACAACGCAGAACTGCTGGACCCGCTGACCGGCGCCCGGCAAACCCTGAGCGACGCCAACGGTATTCGCCCCGTGGTGAAGCCAAGTTTGCAGATACTGGTGTGGTAGCCCTGGGCATGGAGAGCTGTACATGAGAATCCTCTGGATTGTGCCCTACCTGCCGTGGCCGACCACCAGCGGCGGCAAGACGCGGCAGTACCATTTGCTGCGCACCTTGAGTGAGCGCGGGCATCGCATCACGCTGCTGGCGCAATCGAAAACGCCGGCCGATGAAGCGGCGCATGCGGCCTTGGAGCCGTTGCTCGAGCGCCTGATCGTGGTACCACGCCGGCCTCTGAAACATCCACTGACCCTGCTCGGCGGCCTGTTCGCGCCCTGGCCGCTATTGACCACGGTCAACGGCCTGTCGGCACCGTTGCAGGCCCAGTTTGCGCAACTGTTGAATGAGCGCTGGGACGTGATTCAGGTAGAACACAGCTACAGCCTGCAGCCGTTTCTGCGCACCTTGCAGCAGCAACAGCGCGAGTTTGTGCTGACCGAGCACAACCTGGAATCGAGCCTTGGCGGCGCCACTTATGACCGCTTCCCCAAGTGGGCCGCACCGTTTGTGCAGTACGACCAGTGGCGCTGCCGGCAATGGGAACGCAAGGCGTTCGATGCCGCCGCTCATGTGGTCGCCGTGACCGAGGCGGACGCCCAGGCCATGCGGCCGCTGTCGTCGACGCCAGTGAGCGTGGTAGTCAATGGGGTCGACAGCCGCGCCTTCGCCGAGGTCAACGCCGATGCGCAGAGCCAGCGCCTGTTGTTTGTCGGCAACTACGAGTACGCACCGAACCTGGACGCTGTGCAGTGGCTGCTCGAGGAGATCTTCCCCAGGGTCTGGTTGCAGTGCCCGAACGCTCGCCTGGCGGTGGTCGGCTATGGCTTACCCGAACACTGGCGCGAGCGTTGGCCCGATGAACGTATCGAGTGGCTAGGGTTTGTTCCCGACCTGTGCGCCTTGCAACGCCGCTGCGCCGGTTTTGTCGCCCCGTTGCGCCATGGCGGCGGCTCCAAGCTCAAGGTGTTGGAGGCGATGGCCGCCGGCTTGCCGCTGGTGAGCACGGCCCAGGGCGTGTCCGGGTTGGCGGTACAGCCGCAGGTGCATTACCTGGCCGGCGAAAACGCCGAGGCCCTGGCCGACGCCGTTGTGCGCCTGCTGGATGAACCGGCGCTGGCCGGGCGACTGGCCGATGCCGCACGCGACTATGCGCGGCAATACCACGACTGGGCAGTGGCGGGTAATGAACTGGAACACCTCTACCACAGCTTGCTCACCGCCAAGGAGTCTCAGCCATGCGCGTAGCCCTGGACTATCGCCCCGCCACGGTTGCGCCGTCTTCGGGCATCGCCCGTCAGGTCGTGGCCCTGGAAGATGCGCTGCGCGCGCGGGCCAACACCGAGGTGGTGCTGTTCACCGAAGCGCCGCTGGACCACCCGCAACGCCAGACTGCCGTTTGCCCGGCCTGGGCCAGCCCGCTGGACGGTCTGCAACGCCCACAGGTGCGCCTGCGGTTCGAACGCGGGTTCTTGCCCAAGGCGCTGCACGAGCAGCAGATCGACCTGTACATCGCCACGGCCAATATGGGCTTGCCGCTGTGTCGCAAACCCGCCGGCACCCGCTATGTGCTGGTGCTGCATGACCTGTTTCAGCTCACCCACCGCAACTTTCATCGCTCCAAGCTCAAGGCCCTGGCCTATCGTCTGATCGACGGGGCTTCGATTGCCTGGTCGGTATGGCAGGCTGATCGGGTGTGGTGCCCTTCGCAGTTTTCCTGCAATGAAGCCGCGCGCCTGTTCCCCTGGGCACGGGCCAAGTTCCGCGTACTGAACAATCTTGTGCCCGAACTGAATGCAGCGCCAGAGCCGCTGCCCGCCAACCTGCCGGCGCGTTACTGGCTGGTGGTGGGCACGCGGGAGCCGCGCAAGAACATGGCGTTCTTCTTGCGCCAATGGCAGGCCTGCCGTGCGCTGAACCCTGATGTGCCGGACATGGTACTGGTGGGCCACGCCAGTGATGTACCGGCATCACTCGGCGACCTGCCGGGCCTGCATTGGTGCAGTGGTTTATCGGACGGCCAACTGCAAGCGCTCTACCGGCATGCCGCGTGCCTGTGGCAGCCATCCTATGCTGAGGGCTTTGGCTTGCCGGTGGTGGAAGCCTTGAGTGTCGGCACGCCGGTAGCGGTGGCACGCGGCAGCGCCCTGGATGAAATCGCGCCGCCCAACGCCCCGCGCTTCGCCCCCCATGATGCCGAGCAACTGCACAAGGTCATGCAACAACTGGCCGGCGCCGAGGCCACGCCAGACGGCGAAACACACCGCGCCTGGGCCCGGCAATTTGCCGAACCGGCTTATCGCGCGCGCCTGGACACTTTGCTCAAGGAATTGGACCGCTAATGCTGCCAGGAAAATTCGTCAGTCTGCTGCTGGGCCTGGTGTTCGGCGGGTTGCTGTTGGCCCTGTCGCCGATCAAGGTCATGCTGGTGGTGGCCGGTGTGGCCGTGGCCTTGACCCTGATCCGCTTTCCCCTGTGGGGCTTGCTGATTTTCGCGGTACTGGCCACCAGTATTCCCTACACCACCTTGCAACTGGGCATCCGCACCACCGTCAGCGAGGCGGTGCTGGGGCTGACCTGGGTCGGGGTGTTCTGGCAATCGTTCATCGGCAAGACGCGTGGCTTCATGCTGTGGCGGCCGACCGAGCGGGCGCTGATGTGGCTGATGCTGTTCAGCACCATTCCGTTTATCTGGGGCATGCTGATCATCCATGCCGAAGGCAACGGGCCGGTGAACTGGGTGCGCTGGCTGATGAACCTGTCGATGTTGTTTATCGTGCCGCTGCTGCTGCGCACCGACGCCGACCGCGACAAGGTGGTGGTCGCCCTGTTGCTGGGTAACCTGGCGATGCTGTTGCTGTCGATCTTCATGTTCCTGAAGACGCGCAATGCGATGTCGATGATCGATATTCTCACCGACCTCAAATACGCCCACCCGGAAGCGGTGAAGGATATTTTCTCCGCCAACTACACGCGCATGGCCTCGCCCTGGGTGCACCCAAACCTGACCGGTGGCGTGCTGGTGCTGTTTATTCCGCTGGCACTGTTTTATGGCTGGACCCGCAGCGGCTGGCGTCGGGCGCTGGGCCTGGCCGTGGCGGTGCTGGGGTGTGCCGGCCTGCTGCTGAGTATTTCCCGTGGCGCCATCGTGGCCCTGGCGCTGGTGTTGATCTGGCTGGCCTACAAGCGCGTGCCGAACAGCGGGCGCATCATCGGTATCGGGGCGGCGTTCGCGGTTGCGCTGGTGATGTTCTACCCGCCGTTGCAGGACCGCTTGATGACCATCTTCTCGACCACCAACGCCAGTACCGAAATCCGCTTTGACGAGTACGCCAGGTTCCCCGCCGCCATGGCGACCTACCCCCTGGGGATCGGCTTCAAGATCGACCCGCCCGTGCCCGGTTCCAATCTGTTGGGGATCTCCAACCTGTGGCTGAACTTTATCTACAAGGTGGGCCTACCCGGGATGCTGCTGTTTATCACCGTCACCCTGTTGTGGTGGCGCGAAGTGCGGCCCCTGGGCCAGGTGCGCAAGGTCACCGCCGACAATGCGCTGTGGCTGGGGTGCATCTGCGGCGTGCTGGCGGCGCTGCTGACGGGGATTTTCGACCACTATTTCAGCTTCACCTTTGTACTGATCGCGCTGTTCTGGCTGTTGATGGGCATGAGCCTGCAACAGGTGCGCCTGCACCCCACCGTGACCGCCACTGTTCCTGCTACTGCGCCAAAGGATAACCAACCATGAAGCACCGGATGATTCACTCCACCGACTTGCGCGAGCGCCTCCCCACGCTGGCCAGTGAACTGGGCGTAAGCCTGCCAGACCTGGAAGAGGCGCTGGACTGGTGCCTGGCCCACGACGTGGTATTCGAAGAAGGCGAAGGCGACAACAAGCGCTTCTGGATCAGCTCCATCGACCTGGAAACCGCGATTGAGCACCCGGTGGCGCGCCGCCTGTTCCACCGGATGAAACAGGACCTTGCGGCCCAGCTACTGCCGCGTTACGGCAAAAACTGGGCAACCGTCAAAGACCGGTGGCGCAGTGTCTGGGACATGGCCTACAACATCTTGATCAACAAGATCCCCAGCCACCATGTACGCATTGCCTGGCTGCGCCTGGGTGGCGCGAAGATCGGCAAGGGCTCCAGCGTGTGGCGTAACACCGAAGTGCTGGGCATGCACAATCTGGTGGTCGGCGACGACTCGGTCATCGGTTGGCATTGCCAGGTAGACGCCCGCGCCGGACTGGTGATCGGCAACCATGTGGCGATTGCCTCCCACGTGCTGATCATCGCCGGCAGCCATGATTTGCAGGCGCCGGAGTTCTGGTCGATTTCCGGGCCGATCTACATCGACGACTACGTGTGGATCGGCAGCCGAGCGTTGATCGGCTACGGCACGCACCTGGGCCATGGTTCGGTGATCAGCGCCAATACCGTGGTGGCCAAAGCCGTGGCGCCCTACAAAATCATTGGCGGCAGCGGCGCCAAAATCATGGGCGAACGTTGCCATGATCTGAACTACAAGGTGGGTGGCAAAGGCCTGTTCACCCTGTTCCACTGATGTTCGGCAGCACGCTCTGGCTGACCCTGGCGACGCTCGCCGGGCTGGTGGCCGGTTTTGCCCGCGAATGGCTGCTGGTGGCGGCCTGGGGCGCGGGCAGTCGCAGCGACGGATTTCTGGTGGCGGTGTTTTTGCCCGAAGCATTGCGCATGACCCTGGCCGCCGGCTTGCTCGCAGCGGCTGCCCTGCCCCTCTATCAGCAACGCGACCCACAGCGCCAGCAAGCCTGGCTGGCCAGCCTGTCACCTCGCCTGCTCGGCGTGGGCCTGGCCCTGTTTGCCCTACTGGCGCTGGGCGCGCCGCTGTGGGTGCGCCTGATCGGCCCCGGCCTGGACGCCGCGGCCCATGCCCAAGCCGCCGCCAACCTGCGCTGGCTGGCCGCCTGTGCGCCAGGCTTGGTGATGCACGGGTTGTTCAGCATTCCCTTGCAGGCACGCCAACGTTTTGTCCTGCCGGGCCTGGGCTCTTTACTGTTCAATCTGCCACCGGTGCTGTACCTGTTTGTCCGTGGCAGCTCCAGCGACAGCGCCGAGCTGGCCATGAGCTTTTTTGCGGGCAGCGTGTTGATGTGCCTGCCGTTGCTGGCGCCGGTCTGGTCCTTCGGCTGGCGGCCGTGGCAGGTCAGCGGCGACCCGCTGGCAGGCCGCGAATTGCTGGGGCGTATCGGCCCATTGTTGGCCAGCAACGTGGCCAGCCAAGGCCTGGCGCTACTGGAACGGTTGATCGCCAGCTTCCTGGGGGACGGCGCTGTGACGTGGGTTAACCTCGCGCGCAAGCTGATCAACCTGCCACTGATTGCCTTGATGAGCCTTAACCAAGTGCTGCTGGGCATGATGAGCGGCGAGCAAGGCCAACAGCGCCTGGCCCTGCTGCGCCGCGGCCTGGATGCAGCGACCCTGCTGAGCCTGCCTGCGGCCTTCGGCCTGATTGGCGCCAGCCCCACGCTGATCCATCTGCTGATGCCCGCCCAGAGCATCGACGGCCCACTGCCGGCGCTGCTGGCCTGGTTCGCCACGCCACTGGTGTTTGGCGCCTGGAACGCGATGCTCGCCCGCTATGCCTATGCCAGTGGCGACACGCGCCTGCCGCTCAATTGCGAACTGTTGGGCAGCCTGGTCAACGCCGCTTTGCTGGTGGTGCTGCCCTATTGTTTCGGCCTGCCGGGGATCGCCTTGGCGGCGTTGGGTGGCGTGGTGGTGACCAACCTGTTGCTGATGCACCGCCAGCAACTGCTCGGCCAACTGGGCTGGCCGTTGCAGTGGGGCTTGAGCGGGGTGCTGTTGGGCGTGGCGGCGCTGGCCCTGCACCCCTTGCACAACGATGGGTGGCAGTTGGGGTTGAGTAGCCTGGCCGGCGCGCTGATGTTGCTGGGGTTGGGGCTTTGGCTCAAGCCGTGGAAAGCCTGAGGCCGGTTCCCACCAGAACGGTGGGAGGGGGACCCGTTCAATCCTCCAGTGGCTTGGGGGCTTTGCTGCCGGGCTTGGCGGGTTTGCTGCCCTTGGCCGCAGCCGCTGGCGCGGCTGGAACAGGCTCCGGCTCCGCGGGCGCGGCCAGCTCCTTTTCCGCCTGAGGCATTTGGTCGATGGCGCTGAAGAATTCCTTCAGGTCGAGGCTGTCCGGGGGTACGGTTTTTTCGAGTTTCTTCTCGCCGTCCTTGCCGATCAGGATCACCTTGGTGCCGCTGCCGACGCCGAGTTTGAGGGCGCGGATCAGCGCGTTGGTTTCTGGCGGCGTGAGCTTTTTACTGTCCTTGGGGTCCTTGGCGAACTTCTCCCCTTCGGCGCCGATACTGCCGAACTTGACGGTGTAGAACACCATGCTGCGCTCTTCGAAGGACTGCTTGGTGGCAGCCTCTTCCAATTGTTTCTTCAGCGTTGCCAGTGTCGGGTTTCCAGCATCAAGTTCCACGACCACCAGGGGGCGCGTCTTGCCCAATTCCTGCTTGAGCGGATTATCATCAGCGGCCAACAACGGCCCCGTAAAAGCCATCAAGGTAGCCAGGGTCAGCGACCGGATGAGCATGCGCACCTCCTTTGAATTTCATGCAGGGTTCTTGAGTTTCATGTCTGCGACAGCCAAATTCAAGGATGATTCCTACACCACCTTGAGAAGCGTAGGTCAGGAAGCCCGCTACGCAAGGGCTTGGACACTGGCCTGGTCATTGTTTCTTCCGGTTACGAGGCCTTCCACTGCGGCCAATGCCGGGCAAAAACGGGGGCCACGACCGGGTCGGCGTCTACCCGCTCCAGGCTCTGCGCAAAGCCCGGCGCCAGATTGCCGAGCACCTCGCGCGCGTCGTCCCAACGCGACACCGCCGCCGCCATGATGCCCAGTGCATTCGGCGCGTTGCTTGGGGTAAACAGCTGGCCGGCAAACTGATCGGCAAACACGACCCAGGCCTGGTGCAGGTAGCGTCGTGTGCCACTGACCAGTTGCGCTTGCTGCGCCTCATCGGCATTGCCCAACCAGCGTTGCGGGTAGTCGATGATACCGATCGCCGAATAGCAGTTGGCGGCAATGTACAGCAAGCCGCGCAGGATCTGTGTACGATCGCCGGCCAGCAACTGGGCCTTGGGATACTCCAGGCCCAGGTGGATCAGGATCGCGGCGCTTTCGGACAGTACTTGGCCACTTGGAGTGACCAGGGTGGGGATCTGCTTGAGTGGATTGATACGTGCAAGGGCGTCACTGCCCTCGCCGTCCTGCCAGGAACTGGCCTCCACGCGATGCCACGGCACTGTGCAGCGTTGCAGGGCAATTTCGATCATGCAGGAGCCGGATTCGTCGGTGCCATAAAGGGTGTACATGGGCGTTTCCTCCTGAGCCAAGGGTGAGCCTGTGGTCGATTAGCTAGAATAGCCCCATTTGCCCGCCCACCAACGTACCGAAATCATCATTCACGAACGGCAGGATCGCATCGGCCACGGGCTGCAATTGGCGCGTGACGTAGTGGTCGTAGTCGATGGGCGCCTGCCGCACTTCCAGCGGTTCCGGGCCGTTGACGCTGATCACGTAGCTGATCCAGCCACCGCGCTGGTACTGGCGCGGGCGGCCCAGGCGGTCGTTGTACTCGTCTGCCAGGCGCGCGGCGCGTACGTGGGGCGGGACGTTGCGTTCGTAGTCGTGCAAGGGCCGGCGCAGGCGTTTGCGGTAGATCAGCAACTCATCGAATTCGCCGCTCAAGGTACGCCGCACGTAGTCGCGTATGTAGTCCTGATGGGGTTGGCGATGGAAGATGCGTTGGTAGAGTTCCTGCTGGAATTGCCGGGCCAGGGGTGACCAGTCGCTGCGCACGGTTTCCAGGCCCTTGTAGACCATGTCTTCACTGCCATCTTCGCGCACGACCAGGCCGGCATAGCGCTTTTTGCTGCCCTCCTCGGCGCCACGAATGGTCGGCATCAGGAAGCGACTGAAGTGGGTTTCGTATTGCAGCTCCAGAGCGCTTTGCAGGCCGAACTCGTTGCTCAGGTGCGCGCACCACCAGTCGTTGACGTGCTTCACCAGCGCCAGGCCGATGCGATTGGCATCCTGCGCAGACTGCGCGCTGCCCAGCCAGACGAAGGTGGAATCGGTGTCGCCGTAAATCACCTCGTACCCTTGGGCCTCTACCAGCGCGCGGGTCTGGCGCATGATCTGGTGCCCCCGCAGGGTGATTGAGGACGCCAGCCGCGTGTCGAAGAACCGACAGCCGCTGGAGCCGAGCACACCGTAAAAGGCGTTCATGATGATCTTCAGTGCCTGGGAGAGCGGCGCATTGCGCTCGCGCTTGGCCTCTTCGCGGCCTTCGGACACGCGGGTGACGATGGAAGGCAGGCAGTGCCGGGTGCGGGAGAAGCGCGCCCCGCGAAAGCCTTCCACCGAGTCGCTGTCGTCGGGATGCTTGAGGCCTTCGATCAAGCCCACCGGGTCGATGAGGAAACTGCGGATGATCGACGGGTAAAGACTTTTGTAGTCCAGCACCAGCACCGATTCATAAAGCCCCGGGCGCGAGTCCATGACAAATCCGCCGGGGCTGGCTTGGGGCGGTTTGTCGCCCAGGTTCGGCGCAACAAACCCCTGGCGGTGCATCAACGGCATGTACAGGTGGGTGAAGGCAGCCACGGAGCCGCCGTTGCGGTCGGCCGGCAACCCGGTGACGCTGGCGCGTTCGAGCAGGAACTTGAGCAGCTCGGTCTTCTCGAAAATCCGTGTGACCAGTTCGCAGTCCTTGAGGTTGTAGCGCGCCAGGGCTGGCTTGTCCTCGGCGAACATGCGGTTGATTTCGTCCATGCGCTGGTACGGTGTGGAGATGTCCTTGCCTTCGCCAAGCAGGGTTTGCGCGACGTTTTCCAGGCTGAAGGATTCAAAACTCCAGGTGGCCGAACGCAGCGCTTCGATACCGTCGATGATCAACCGCCCCGCCGCCGCAGCGAAGTAGTGATTGCGGCTGCCGTGCTCACGCCAGGCCATGGCTTCACCGCCACGTCCCAGCAACAGCGGCACGTTCAGGCGTTGGGCGTGTTCGTGGAGGACGCGCAGGTCGAACTGCACCACATTCCAGCCGATGATCGCGTCGGGATCAAACGTGGCCAGCCATTGGTTGAGGCGTTCGAGCAGTTGCGCGCGGGTGTCGCAATAGTCGAGCTTGAAATCCACCGCGTCGGTTTTGTTCGGCGGGCCGAGCATGTACACCTGGCGTTCGCCGCAGCCTTCGAGGGCGATGGAGTAGAGATCGCCCTGGGCGGTGGTCTCGATGTCCAGGGACACCAGCTTCAAGGGCGGGCGGTAGTCGGGGGCGGGCTTCATCTGCGCGTCGAGCAAGGTGCCGCTTGCATCCGCAGTGCCGCCGAACCACACCGGGGCGGTGATAAAACGCTCCATCATGTAGCGCTCGGGCGGGCGCACGTCACCTTCGTAGACATCGACCCCGGCAGCGCGCAGGCGCTTTTCGATGTCCATCAACTGTCGGTGCTGGCGCGCATAGAGGCCCAGGACCGGGCGGTGATGAAAGTCGCACAGCTGCAACGGGCGCAACTCGAGATCGCGCTCGCCCTTGAGCAACCAATCGAGCGGCTTGCGATGAGCCTCCGGGATGAACACCACCGAGGTTTGCACGGGTAGGCGAATGCACCGTGGCCCTTGGTCGGTGGCCAGCCAGAAGCTGACCTCCGTGCCCGCCGGGGTATCGCGCCAATGCCGGGTCAGGACAAAACCCTGCTGTAAATCCACCGTACCGCACCTCAAGAATCGCATTCAGGGCGTGATTCTACTCGGCATCCGGGCCAAGGCGGCGGGTAAACGCACACCTAGCGCGCAATATCCTAAAAAGGATGTCATCGCTTTTTAGGATAAGAATGCGCTGGCAATATCAAATGGCTATATAGGAAGATAGCGCGATTCAAGAAAAGGATTTCGCGCTACACACGCAACGATGTCGAGTTCATCGATTACGCCCGTACCCGTAACGCCGCCCGCGCAGTCAACAGCATCGAGTCCATCACGTGGAGCCACTGGAGCAACTGGGATGGCAGTTTCCCCCCGCCCTCCATGATGCCAAACCCCAACCCGCTCTATGACGCGCTGCTGGCCACCTCGGAAACCACGGCCAGCGCCGCGCTCGAGGCCCTGGCAGGCAGCAGCAACGCCAACCTCGCCAGTGCCACACTGGCGGCCAGCAGCCAAGTAGGCACGTCCATGCTGTCGGCCATGCGCCAGATGAGCAGCAGTTCAAGCTTGCTGGTCGGGCTTGAGTCGGCGCAAACACCTGAGCTGGCCGTAACTGGCATCCCCAGCAGTGCGCGCAACTTGAATGATCCAAACGCACGAGGCCGTCTGTGGCTGCAAGGTCTCGGCAGCTACGGCAAGCTTGATGGCCAGCACGGTAATGAGTCTTCACAGCAGCGCACACAAGGCAGCCTGCTGGGGGTTGACTGGTCCTTGTCGCCGCTCTGGCGCCTGGGTGTACTGGGCGGCTATTCGAAGACCGATATGGACAGCCACAACGTCGATAATTCATTACGCAGCTGGCACGCGGGGGCATATGCCGTACGCCAGGATGGCCCATTGGCGTTGCGCCTGGGGGCTGCGTACAGCCAACACAGGGGTAACAACAAGCGCACAGTAGAGTTTGCAGGTTTCAGCGAGCGACCCAAGGGTGATTACGACGCCGATAGCCAGCAAGCTTTTGCCGAACTGGGTTACATGCTGGGTAACGGCCGATTGAATATCGAGCCCTTCGCCAACCTCGGCTATCAGCGCTATCACCGCGACAACTACCGCGAGAAAGGCGGTGATGCTTCACTCAAGGTGGATGCACAAATCCAGGACAATGTCAGCAGTGCCTTCGGGGTACGCCTGGCTCATCTGAGCCAACTGGACAATGGCATCAGCCTGACCCCGCAGGCCAGCTTCGGCTGGCGGCACCTCTATGGCAATGTCGACAGCAAGACTCGGCAGGCTTTTTTGATTGGCGGCGATGCCTTCAATATTGAAGGCAACGCACTGGACCGCGACAGCTTGATGGTTGAAGTGGGGTTGGCGGTGGGTTTGTCTGCGCAGCAGAACCTGAGTGTCGGTTACAACGGCGAGCTGGGTAGCAATAGCCGCAATCATGCGGTGGTCGGCCAGTGGCAGATGAGTTTCTAAAGCAATCGAATGCACGCTGGCGTGAAGCCGGGCATCCACCATGATGCCCGTTCGGGTCAGGCTCGGCTCAGGTAGTTTTCGATATTGCCCATTTGTTCGTCCCAGCCACGGGAGTTCATTTTGAAAGCTTTCTGACGCCGCGCTTCGGGAACCTGGTCAAAACCGGACTCGACCACCTGCAAGAGGATGCCTGGAGCGCGATCTTCAATCGTGAACTCCACCAGCGTCGGTATTTCCTTGTCGTAGTCGACGCCCTCTTCCACTGCGAAAGGATGCCACCAGAAAGAAAACAGCGTTTGGGGCAGGATGCGTTCGATCCTGGCCTTCCACACGACATGTTCGTAACCTTTGTAGGTAATTGGCGCTTCAATGGTTTCTCCGGCCACAAAGGTTTTACCTTTAAGCGCGATACCGAACCACTGACCAAATTGCTCCGCCTGCGTGAGTGCCTCCCAGACCTGTTTACGTGATGCGTTGAGCAGGACTTTGCGTTCGATGCAATCTAATACGTGCATAAGTCACCTCCTTCATTGAACAGTAGGCGACATCAACCAATGCGCAACCTTGCGTTGTGCGCGATGATGATGACCCCCTCCTTGCCTGGCCATAGGTTATGACTGACCCACTGAATGGAAGTTGCTTGTGCAAAGGTGTGCGCTACCAAGTGGACAGCCTGGACATGCCCATCAGCCACTGCCACTGCGAAAGCTGCCGCAAGGCGCACGCGGCCGCGTTTGTTGCCACGGTCGGGGTGATGCGCGAGCATTTTCGCTGGACGCAGGGTGAGGAACTGCTGTCGTCCTTTGAATCTTCGCCGGGCAAATTCAGGCATTTCTGCTCGCGCTGCGGCGCGCATCTGATCGCTGAACGTGGGCATCAGCCCCATGTGATTGTGCGGGTAGCGACGCTGGATGATGATCCGGGCGTCAGGCCCACCTCGCATATCTGGACGGCCCATGAAGTGCCCTGGCTGGCCTATGACGGCGTAGCGCGCTGGGACGAGTGGAAGGTTTGAGTCAAACCCGTGGATCGCCCGGAGCCTTGGCCGGCGCTGCATATTGCGGCTTGAGGTGGCCTTCCTGGTCGAGCAGCCAGGCATCCATGATTTGTCGCACCACAGGCCCGGCTACACGGCCGCCGGCCTCACCGTTTTCGATCATGACTGAAATCACGATTTTCGGATGTTCGGCCGGCGCAAAGCCGACGAACAAGGCGTTATCGCGATGCCGCTCCAACGTCTTGTTGCGGTTGTAGCGCTCACCCTGCTTGATCGCCACCACCTGGGCGGTACCACTCTTGCCGGCGATACGGTATTGGGCGCCTTGTGCTGCCGCTCGGGCGATACCGCGGGGATCGTGCATCACCAATTGCATGCCGTGGTTGACCTGCTCCCAGTCACGCGGGTCCTTGAGCACCACGTTGGGCATTGGGTGTTCATCTACAGGCGCCACACCGTTGATGGTCTTGGCCAGGTGCGGCCGGTTCCATACACCTTTGTTGGCGATCAATGCAGTGGCCTGGGCCAATTGCAGTGGCGTCACCTGCATATAGCCCTGGCCAATGCCGAGGATCACGGTTTCGCCTGGGAACCACGGCTGGCGACGGGTCGCACGCTTCCAGGCTTGGGATGGCATCAGGCCGGCAGATTCTTCGAACATATCCAGGGACACTTTCTGGCCCAGGCCGAACTCGGCCAGATAGTCGTGCAGGCGGTCGATCCCGAGCTTATGGGCCAGGTCGTAGAAGTAAGTGTCGTTGGAACGCATGATGGCCGCGTCCATGTCCACCCAGCCGTCACCGCTGTGGTTCCAGTTGCGGTATTTGTGGTCAAAGTCTGGCAACTGATAGTAACCCGGGTCGAACACTCGGGTTTGTGGGGTAACGACACCACTGTCGAGACCGGCAATGGCCACTTCCGGCTTGATGGTTGAACCTGGCGCATAGAGCCCGCGTAGCACGCGGTTGAACAGCGGCCGGTCAATGGAGTCGTGCAGCGCGGCGTACTCCTTGAAGCTGATGCCGGTGACGAACAGGTTCGGATCGAAACTCGGTTTACTGACCATGGCCAGTACTTCACCGGTTTGCGGGTCCAGGGCGACTACCGAACCACGGCGGTCACCCAAGGCCTCTTCGGCGGCTTCCTGTAGCTTGACGTCGAGGCTCAGGACGATGTTTTTGCCAGGGACCGGATCGGTGTGCTTGAGCACGCGCAGCACACGGCCCTGTGCGTTGGTCTCCACCTCTTCATAACCGACATGGCCATGCAGTTCTGACTCGTAAAAGCGCTCGATTCCGGTTTTGCCGATGGATTGGGTACCGCGGTACTCCACCGAATCAAGGGTCTTGGATTCTTTTTCGTTGATACGACCGACGTAGCCAATGGAGTGGGCAAAGTGCGCGCCCAGGGGGTAATGGCGAACGAATTGTGGCTCGACATCCACCCCAGGTAGGCGGAACTCGTTGACGGCCAAAACGGCGATCTGCTCTTCGGTCAACTCATAAAACAACGTGACGGGAACAAACGGGTGACGGGCCTGCTTGAGCGCCTTATCAAACACCGCCCGGTCTTCGGCAGGCAGGTGCAATAGATTGACGATCTCGTCCAGCTCAGCCTTGAGGTCGGCGGTGCGCTCACGGGTGATGGTCAGGTTATAACTAGGGCGGTTGTCGGCCAGGACTACTCCATTACGGTCATAGATCAAGCCGCGAGTCGGTGTGATGGGTAGTACGTGGACCCGGTTGTTTTCCGAAATTGTGGAGTGGTAGTCGTACTGCACCACCTGCAGGAAATACATGCGCCCTACCAGCGCACATGTGATCCCAATCACCAGCAACGCGCAGGCGAGCAAGCGCTTGTTGACCAGGCGGTTTTCTTTTTCGTGATCTTTGATAGGTATCGGTTCAGGCATTTCTACAGCATCTCGTTGGAAAAGGTCGACGCCGCATCCTGCGGATAAAGATCAATCCTTGTGAAAATGTGCTGCACCATAGCAAAAATGCAGAAACACTTTGTATCGAATTCCCTCAACGGCAGCTTATTTAATGTTGCCAGAAGCGCTGGAATTTTCGAGCGCCCAAAACAAAACCCCAACTGCTTTCGCAATTGGGGTTTCGGAATTTAATCTTGACGATGACCTACT